>JBGSSB010000029.1:0-36300 GCA_041737255.1 Chlamydiales bacterium
TAAAAAATCAGAGCTAGCTAGCTGGTTATCAGGATGGTGTTATCGTTAAATATTCAAAGCTCTTGATGGAATACTTATAGAAGCAAGTTTAAAAGTTATAGTATTTTAAAATTTCCAAATAGTTGACAGCCCAGGTCAGACCCGTCAATCCGTTAATCTTTACCTTCCTACGGATTCGTTGATATTGAAAAGATTAACGGATTAACGGGTCTGACCCCAATGCTTGACCCCTTGGCTCACTTTTTAGAATCATTCACTATCTAACCAATCAGCTAAACGCTGACCTAGGATGTATCCACCCCCAGCTGTCGCTATAGCGACTATGCCATTAGTAGGGCTGAGAAAGTTTAGAGGGACATCGCCATGAGAGGCGGTTTTGGCAAACTGCACAGCTGCCCTTGCTCCATCTCGGCTCAGTATAGATGCATCAGCTGATGCGCTTGCTGCTTTACCTAAATTTGTGGCAACGCTTTCGAGCACTTTGTAGTTTTGTTGCGTCTGCTCTATTCCACGTGTAAGCTGGGTATGTATTTCAGCTAGCAGAGTTGTATCTTCGGTAGATAAAATAGTATTGGCTCCTACTGTTGAGGCTACATGCACGGTAGAGCTTTTGCCAACATAAGGTGCAAGTTTTGCGGCAACGTCTGATAATGCTGCGCTTGTAGTTGCCTGGCTCACAGCAAAGTAGATGCCGTAGTTTTGAAGTAGGTTTGACGTGTAAAACCCTATTACAAGCCCTGCTACAGCTGTAGCCTTTGGGCACCAGTACTTCAGACGGTCACTTCCGATAACCGATACAATATATCCCTTTTTACGGCTCTTTTTGCATACAGCAGACATCTCTTCAATGTCTGCTGGCTTTGCTATAGTCGGTTTAGGCGTGCCATTATCTTTTATTGCTGGGGGGAGTTGTTCTGGTTGCTTTGCTCTTTCAATTTCTTGTTCTCTTTTTTGCTGAAGTCGTAGGCTGCGTCGTGGTTCTTGTGGCTTTGTTGGTTCAGGCAGGGTCTTTTGTGCAACCTCTGCTGTTTTTTGAGCAAGTTTTACATAATGTTCTGTTAGTCGACGAAACACCGCAACCCCACCAAATCCAGCTATAGGCAGGGTGATTATGGCTGTAAGTATTGTAAGAGCAATGATCACAGCCTTTTGCTTAGGGGCGTTTATGCTTTTGAAGTCATCGAGGCAGTGATGAGCCTTCGATACTGGATTAAAGTAAGATAGTGCTGAAAGACTTTTTGTCATTGTTTGTCCTTTATTATAAACCAGTGCCATACCGGAATGCTCTGATACCTAACCCTATTGTTTTAGCTGCAACTTGTGTTGCCATTGCATACAATCCTATTGTTGCAGCCTGTGTAATGCCGCCGCCTGATGCGGCTATGTATAGGCCAGCTGCTATGCCAGCTACATTTGCAGCAGTGCCTGCGTGCTTTTCGGATAAGTTTAAAACATCGGTGCAAACGGTTTTGCTAGCAGCTTTTACGCTAAAGCCAACGCCTACACTCGTTGCTACGCTTAGAAGAAATCCTAGGGATTGTTCTCCAGGAGAATAATCCTTTAAGGCATCTTTGACAGTTGTCATGTCGACATTTTGGACAAATACATTAAGTTTGGTTGCAAATCCTTTGCCAGCCATAGCTTCGTTAACCTTTTGCATAGGCTCAACGATTTTGGTAAAATCACTAGCTAAGTTTGCACATACCTCTAGGCCATTTTTTGATGTTTCGGCATCAGAAAGCGCAGATGCTGCAGAGGGGAGTGTTTGCGCTAAAAAGCTCTTGCCGCTAGCAATAGACTGTTTAATTCTTTCAATCAGTTCTAACTGGTTTTGGATGTTTTCTAGGGCTTGAGGTAACTTGTCACGGCAAGGCTGGGTGAGGTCACCTATGATGCCAATAGCGTTTTTGATGCCATCTATCTTTGCAGCGAGTGTCATGCGGTAGCGGTCTAAAAATCCAGCAAGCAACGATGAAGATATTAGGGTGTAGGAAACAGCTTTAGTGCCAACTTCAGCAACCTCTGCAAGCCGCACAAGATTTGGGTTAAAGCTGTAAAGCTCTACTAGCGGCATTGTTCCTGTTCTTTGTTCTGAGGCAAGGCATTTATGGGTGATATACTGCATTTCGTGGGGGTTTACTCCTACGTCGCGTGCAAGCTTAATAGTTTCAGAGTCACCAAAGCCATACTCAATGCGCGCAGCCCAGGCTTTTTTGCTCTCATAGCTCTGAGTTTCGGCGTATTTTGATTGTTGATAGCCTCTTTGTAGATTGACGCTCATGATTTGCCTTTTTATTGAGTTATAATAAAATAGTTGCCAAAATTATATACACTTTGCTTTAAAAAGTCAATTAATTAGTTTACCTAACCGGTTTGAATGGTAGGTGCTAGCGATTGCCACGGTTGCCTATTTCAGAGAAGTTGAATTGCGTTGAAGAGCTGCGTTAAATGTAGTTTCTCTGTTATAGTAATGCTATTATATTTTTAAGGCGTGCTTATATGTCTCATAGCATTGATAAAACAGATTTTTTTAGAACATCAGATACTACCTATCAAGGGTGCATCATTGATCCCTCTACAAATAAAGAAGTTGAAGTAACCATTGATTTTAGTGATTGCAGTGATACCATTATAAGGGCCGAACAGCGCCGAAGCATGATCAATAAGCTCTTTAATGACACACTTGGACGGCACGAAAAGAAATTAATTGGATTAGGCTTTCAGACAATTGATTTTAGGTCTAACCAAAGAAACTTTGTGCTAAAGCCCAAAACAAATATCGTTCTTCGAATAATTTCATTGTTTTTTTTGTTTTTTAAGCTAACCAAAAGCCCTTCTAGAGTCGATTATAAAATTAGCACAGCAATGTTGCGATCAGAGTGGTTGTTTACACCGACACTTTTGGTTGATCTACCAGCTTCACCACCCTTACAGATAGATGGAATAAAGGAAAAAATAGCGATTGCAAAGGCCTATTTTGATCCCTTTACAAAATTAGCAACCACACTTTTTCAGGATTACGAGCCATTTCATAGCTGGAAAGATATTAAAGAGCATCAACATCGTGATGCATCTAGATACTTTATGTGTATTGAAGATGATGGGCTTGTGGCTAAGCTTATTAAAGATAAAGATGTGTCTAAAGAAGTTATACGACTTGCACTTGTTGCGTATCGCGATTTTATCCACAAGCAGTTTGGCACGTCTGTAATAACAACTATTCAGACACAGTATGGCTTTGATTTAGATGACATGATAGCCCAAAATCAGCCTTTAACACCCGAAATTGTCTACCGGGTAAATGTAGGGACGACTCACGTAGAAGCTGCTGATGTAGAAAAGCTTGCCTGTGATCTTAAACAGAAAAAACCTTTAGGACTCAGATTTGAAGAGAGAGTTAAAAGTTTAGGCTTAGTAACAGATGCTATAGATTTACAGAACCCTGAACATTTCTCGAAGCTTGCTGAGGTATTTCAGCTAACAGAAGCCGAGTCTGATAAAATATTTACCGGCAGAAAATTACATGGAAAAATTACCTCATGGTATACCCATGGGGATGAAGAGCTTTTTAAACCATGGGTTGATCAGCAAGAGCTGTTTCAAACATGCCAAAAAATTCCCAACCGTAGCTGGGACTGCTTTTATGAAGATCTTGCAATGATTCTTTGTAAAAAGCACCTGCATCAGACAACTCTTGATCCTGAGATGCCCTATCGTGTTGGGGCGCTGATTCCTGCTCCACGAGAAGTTGGGCAGCTTCAAAGTTACTACAAGGTTACAAGCTGGATTCATAATTCACGTGGTATTTTTTCATACACGTTAGAGCCGGCCTGTTCAGGTAGTACGCTCCCAGTAATCAAGCTTTATCGTAGCACGGCGGCTAGTGCCTATACTTTTGATGGTGCATCATCTATTACTAATGACTTCAACCCCTTGAACTCTCCAGGATATGAAGGATCACGCTTTCTTGAAGAACACGAAAGGTATTTTTTTGACAAAAGGACGATACCTCTATGGGTTGGTTATCACCATTTAGCCACAAAGAAATTAGATTGCACGAGTGGGCTAAAGGAGGCTTATGCTTTACTAGAGGCATCAAATAGGGCGTTGATACATGAGGTTGAATCAAAATATAGCAAGCCGTCAATAAAACAGTTTATTCGCAGTCATGATTCTGAATTTTTGGATCTGATCCGTGATTTTCCTAAGGAAAACCTTATTGATTTTTATAATGCATGGATTTTACTCAACCGCCTGCGAGATATAGTAAAGAATCACTACGAAGAAGATTCTACTTTAGTAGCTAACTTAAAAAATTTTCTTGAAAAAGCGGCCCAGTCAGAAGGGCTAGAAAAGCGCGCAAAATCACTGCTTTCGTGGTGGAGTAAAGATGCTAAGTCTCCTACTAATGAGGAGGCTACTCTCATGCAGAAGCTTAAGGCCTATCAGGAGCAAGCTTGTAGTCAGGGCTTCGCTAGAGAGGTTCTTTTTAGGTGGAGTCAGTATATTTTAGCCTATGCGATGGCAAAAAAAGAAAATATTCAATCAAAAATAGCGCAAAATATTGATTTTGTAGGACACAGCCTCGGTGGGGCCTGTGCAGAGAGATTTATGGCCTTATATAGTGCGCAAAGAGGCAGAATCCCACTTCCAGGAAAAACCATTTCAGGAAGATTTTTTGATGACCCAGCAATAAACGATGAAGACAATCAGCAGTTTATAGACTTTGGTAATAGCCATTCAGAGCTGTTAGCTGCTCTTGGGGCGAAGTTTGCTATTATCAGACGTCAAGAGGCATCAGATCCAATTCCGCAAAGCGGGGAGACACACTTAGGTGCAACCTCTACAGTAGAAGAGCAGCAAAAAACTTGGAGCTGGTTGCGATTTGATGCTGCTGTGCAACAGGCAAGTTCTAAGGCAGAAGATCCTCAAGTGCGTGATAATGTAACCGCACATGGGCGCATGTTTGCAGGTGCTTCTCGTAAGCGAGGCGATTGGTATAGAAGTTTACTGCATGATTTGCGTTTGCAATTTAAAAAAAGGGGCAAGCTTACAAAAGTTGACATGAAAGGATTGAGGAAAATTTGGAAAATTGAAAAAGCCTCAGGTGTTGACTATAAAATTACCCATTATTGCTCCAAAATCCAGTGGAACTTTGATCATCATCCTACTTTTGAGATATGGGAGGACCTACATAAACTTTGGAAAATACCTTTTCCTTCATGGGTTACTTCCAAGGCAGCAGAGTATGCTCGATCTTATTTAAGTGCAGTATTTAGGTCAGGATTGTTTTTTCATATTCTTCCCAAAATGATTTCACAGATAGGGCGAACAACAACAAATAGTGCCGGGCATGGTGAATGGAAAAAATACTGTGATTCCAACGGCGTTCTCGTTATTAAAAGCTCAGTCTAGTTCATTTAGCGAGCCTGATTTATCGAGCGACTTTTGATGGGCCTGTTCAATTTTTTGGTCTATGGGCAGAATATAGAGCATGCCCCAGTCGGGGACGGCTACTGCAATTTGGGGTATTTGCCACATCTCTGGGTCTTCATCGCCTGCCAGGTCTACAGGTGTCCATGCACCTTCTACAACGTCATTTCTTAGTATTTCAACCCGGGTGGAGTCAAATATGTAGCGCATATCATCTCCTTAGGGCTTTTATTTTTGTATCAAAGCTGTAGTCAACTTCGAATGCATCGCCTTCTGCCAGAGCAATAGAATGAGGGTCTAGCTGCTCTTCTTGGCGCAAGAATATGTTTGCGTACAGTAGATGTCCCACCTCAATTGGGTTCATATACAATAACTGGTGAGTAAGCCAAGACTCACTTTCCACATCAATAACGTCTGATAATAGTGCCAAAAGTGCTGGGCTTTCAATCATGGAAAGTACATTTTTGTTAGAAAAATCCATCTCTTTTGTAAGTGGATTATAGAGGCTTGATCGAACATACCCTATAAGTGTTTTTGATAATTCCTTGCTATCAAGATAAAGTGAGTCATCCAAGGGGAAGGTGTAGTTATGGAGTATTAGCTCTGCCTCTTTTCTGTTGTCATATTCCTTCAATGATTTTAGAGCTTTAGACGCATTTTGCACCTGCTTCAGTAATGAGTCAGTTATGTCGCGTAGTGGATCAGGAGCCTTATCTGGGGAGGGGCTTTTCGGCAAAGGTGGAGGTGTGGTGACTGGTGTGATATTCTCCTTGAGAAGTTTGTCGGTTAGTGTTTTTAATTTTGTGGTTAGTTTGTCCATTTCATTTAGTAGAGTTTGATCAGCACGTACAACTTTAACATCGTATCCGCTTCGATGGAGATCTTCAATTTGTACAGCTAATTGGTAAAGAGGATTGTCGTTAAGGGTAGCTATTTCTTTTTGTAGAGCTTCTATTTGTGGTTGAATGGCAGTTGTAGTGTTAGTGGAGTCTTCTTGTAGTTTATAGGCTTTGTTGCCGATTTTAATTATAAAATTTTGCGAGCTCTGGGGTATTTGCTCTTTGGAAGTGTTTACGGCTTGAGCTATTTTAGTAAGTATTTTTTTACTTACTACTTCTGCCTTTGGTCCTTTTACTTTCTTTTCAATTCCATCAATATATAATTTGCCATCAGGTGTTACCTGCGCAAATTGTTGATTTTCTGGGGTAAGCGAGCTGGAACCAATAGCGCCTGTCATGGATTCCTCCTAATTCACAAAAGATTCTCTATAGTTTATTATATATAATAAACTTTTTAATTTTCAATGAAATGGAGAGTTCCGTGACTCTGTTGTGCAGAGTTGCGCTATCTTGTTGATGGTTAGTCAGTTACATTTGGCGCACTTTAAACAGGGCAACGCGAAATGCTTGACCTAAGCTCATATGCTGTCGCTCAAGCCACGCAGCTAGGCGTTCCATAGGCAAAAGTCTCATAGCAAAGAAGAGCAAAAAGCCAATAGCGATTGGACGTAGGGTGTTCATGACCACAAGTGTACTTAGGCCACCTTCTACAAACCAAAAACTTATGCTACCTAGAGTAACGCAGGCAATAAATGGCCATACGCAAAGATCTTTTACTGCAAGTAATGCCGTTTTCTTGATACGGCCTTCCCCCATTGGAACTGCAGAATGAGGTTTTCGTTTAACTTTAGCCGAAGTTAGACGACTTGTATATTTTGCCATGAGCTGACTTGAAACTTTAGGGGCAAAATAGGCAGTCGAGCCAGCTAAAACAACTTTAAGGGATATAATCGCCGCAACAAAATACCAGATGGAGGGAAGCTCAAAAGGCATCCATGATCTTTGATATTCATCAAGTCCCTGAAGCGTGTTTACTAGCATTTGGCCAAGAATGCAGTAGTAAATCAAAAGAGGTTGTAGAAATCCCCAGAGTGATGAAAGAGTAGCGCCCGTTACTCTGCCAACTGTTGTATGACCAAAGCAGAAAATGCCTACATTGTATAAAAACCCTTGCATGCTTATAGCGAGCATCGGAGTGAGCTTTTTTCCTGCGGGAGATAAGCTTTTTAAGGCAGCTGCAACAAAGGAAATAGACCCTGGCATAAACCGAGACCCAGATTTGCCGGTTAAAGATGATGCTCGAGAGAGCAAAAATACTTGGTTTAGCGATAGAAAGTGCCCAGAAAAAGGGATGTGTAGTGAGTGTAAAAGACTGCCTAATCCGACTTCCGTAATTGATAGCATAGCAGCATGTGAGCCGACAATGTCTACGTTAGATTCATTTTCACTTTTATCCATACCTTTTACCTTTTCTTCTTAAGGGGAATAGTCTCATAGGGTTGATACCATACAGCGAAGATTATTAAAACTAAATTGTGTTTTTCCAAAGACTTTTTATGGCTGCTATCAGCTCTACTTGTTCACTTTTTGCAAAGGGGCGAATGTGGGGGTTGCAGTCGGGATCTTCAGCAAGTTGGGGAAAGTCTTTAACAAAGGCATTTTCATCCATTTTGATGTAGTGTGTCGATTGTAGTTGTAGTGTATTGGTTGGGGCGGCTTCAAGTGCTGCTTTTATTTGTATAGCTACAGGTAGTATTGGGTCTTGATCACTACTCATGCAGATAAAATTACCTTTAAGCTTTGGAAGATCTGCCTCTGCATTCAATTTCCAGTGCATCTTTGCAGCGAAGTTTGCAAACAGATCAGGCGCTACTGGCAGTGCCTCGCGAATCACTGCAGTTAATGTTTTAAAAGAGCGTATAGATATAATATCAACGACAATGCCTTGCTCAGCGAGCTTGGCCGCTACTGCTACGGCAACGGCACCTCCGATGTCTCCTCCAAAAAGAGCAATTTTATCAGCTGGCACACCCTTGGCTATGAGGTCTTGCACATAAGCAAGGCCGTCGTTAATGAGCATATCTTCAGTTTCGGCAAACCCGTTACTTCCGCCAGTTCCTCGGTAATTGAGGGCATAAACGTCGGCGCAAGCCTCTTTGTGAAGACTTATAAGATAATCGATTGATGCTTGCCAAATCTCGAAGTTGGTGGGAAAGTAGACTATAGTATGTTTAGAGGGGTTTATTTGTGGTGGGTGAACGAGGGTTACTGTTGAAAGCGTAGCGTTTAGTGTTGTGGCAAAGCTTTGAAGAGCTGTTTGTGAGCCCTCACTATTTAGTGTTGCAAGTTGTATGTTCGCTCGCTCTTGGTATTCTTCGCCCGATAACTCATTAAGAGAATAGAGAACAAAGCGTGCTGTAAGTGAGCTGAGAGTGCTTGTTATAAACCAGCTTATTGTTTTTCGATAGTAAAGCGTGGCTTCGTCTATAGCCTTAGCATACTCTTGAACTATATTCCATACACTGCTTGCAATAGTTGCTATGCGTTTGTTGAGGTTTGAGAGGTCTGCAGATAATTCAGAGTAGAGAGTAGGCCCAAATAGAGCGTTTGCGTATTCAGTAAGTGGCTGCTGTATCGTAGATTCTATGCTGCACATCTTCACACCATCTTATTTAGTATTATTGATTTATGGGAGAATGAATGGAGTTTCCTCTTCCGGTGAGTATGGTGGAGGAGATTTTGATTCCAACCATAGCACTGTGTCTTTAATTACTTCCTGAGAATTTACTGTAGGGTACCAGCCAAGAGTTGTTAGGCGAGTGTTGTTAAGCATATGTCGGGGTACATCATCAAAGCTTGTGGGGTCAAAAATGAGGGTTCCTGTAAATTTGAGGCTACTTTTAATATATTCTGAAAGGGTTTTAACGTTTGTATCGTGTCCGTAGGAAATATTAACTATTTCATCTTCAATCTGTGCAGTGAGTAAAAACACAACCGCTGCGGCCAAATCGTCAATATGCATGATCTCGTAGCGGGCTCTACCATCGTTTGGAACAACAGCAAAGCTTTGATTTTGCCATTTAGCTTTTAAAACTCGTGCGGCGATGTTTTTTATAGGATGTTGGGAGTTTGCAGTAAAGCCTGTGTCGTGCGGGCCGCAAAGGTATGGGTGGGGGCAAAGAATAAAACGTGGACGCTTTAAGGCGTTATGTTCTTGGCATTGCTTAAGGGCAGTTAGTTTAGCAATCTGGTAGGGGGAGCTTTGTCCATCGCGCTTTAGGGTGGCGAGGCTGGTTTCTTTATGAGGCACAGGGCAGTTATCTGGATAGATCTCAAAGGAGGCAAGAACAATCGTTTTTTTGACGTTGGTGTTGTAGGCTGCATTAATTGCCTGCGTGTCTATGATCATAGCATTTGCTACATCAGTTTGTGTGCCATCAACAATAACGTACTCAGGGTGAAAATCACTAAAAAGTGTAGTAAAAGTGGTTGCTAGGCAGTCATCTTCTCGTATGTGGCGGTATCCTTCGATTTGGAGGCGCTGTACAATGGCGTTTCGTACAAAGGGGTTGGCAACGGCAACTACCACGCGAGCATCTGAGCAATAACCGTGCAAGGCTATTGTTAGAAAGGTGGTGAGCAATAAAAGGTATCGAGTCATAGGGCTATACCGTTGTAAGTAGACTACTATACCCCAGGTGCGAATTATACCCAAACAAGATCAAGGAGTTAAAGGTAAGAGATGTGCTTTTGCTCTTGCTTTTAAATGAAAATTTTAAATACTTAAAATAACATCAAATAGAGGCTACAATGCAATCACCCAGCGCCTTACATCTCTTGACAGACTTTGCAAGTCAAATTAATTTTTCAAACCACCACTATATAGAAAAGAGTGGGGATAATTTTATTCTCGGGGCAAATAAAGCGAAAGTTGATGCATTGAGGAGCCTAATTACACAGGCATCAAGTGAAGCTCAAACTGAACCAGAAAAGAGTCAGCTTAAAATGGCACTCACAATGATACAGACACATTTAAGTGGCAAAATTTCAGGAATTTTTAGTTGCTTGATAGCCAAAGAGAAGAAAAGTGCCATCGATGAAACAATCAAATCGATTAAAAATATACTCGGAGATTTTGAGGCTAGTCAACAGCCGACGAGTGAACCTGAGGCACGTTTACGCTTTTATAAAGAACTCCCAAGTAAGTTGCGAGTACGCTCTGCTGCTAAAAAAGATCTAGAAGCAATTAAACTTGTGAGTCAGAAGCTGTGGGACCGCACAGAGAACTATGATGACTATTCAAAATATATGCGAAAATTTTTCAAAGGAGAGCATATGCTTTTTGAAGAAGAATCCGAAGGATTTGAGCTTTATGATCAGCTAAAAGATGACAAGACGACAGGTGCTTACTTGCGAGGATCTAGCCACTATGACCATGGTACTTTAAATGGTAAGACAGGCGGCCCCGTGCCTAAATCCGAGAGCGAAGTGAAAAACCCTCAATATGAAATAGAAGGGCCTCAGATAAAAGCACTTTTAGTAGGGCGAGTAAAACTTGCGACAGATGGTGACAAGCCAATTTTTGGAAAAACATTCGATCAAATAGCTGAAGAGAGAAAAAAAGAATCACTCTCGTCAAAGAATTATACCTTTTTACAAACTGAATGGGCACCTGATAGCTCCTCCTGGTTAACGTCAAACTTTTGGAAACATCGTGTGCTTTCATTTTTCCTCTACGCAGGAAGAAAAACACTAGGCTTTTCAAAACCTAATGTTGGGCCTTATGGCTATGGGCATGGGGATACTGGAAAAGATGTAAAATCCAATCCTACGGTGATTCCTTTAAAAAAAGTGGTTTAAGACGATCGACAGTGATAAATATTCATTTTATTCGATTTTGAGTTGAAACTTGCTTTACATAGCAATAAGTTTATGTGCGGCGTGCGTCAGGATTTCATTATCAAGCTGTTGCGGATTGATGATGTTA
The DNA here is from genome assembly GCA_041737255.1 of Chlamydiales bacterium. Taxonomy (GTDB): domain Bacteria; phylum Chlamydiota; class Chlamydiia; order Chlamydiales; family FEN-1388; genus SZAS-7. The sequence goes on from JBGSSB010000029.1 coordinate 11,260, forward strand.
AATCCGACACTCTTTGGTTGATTAAGGTTACAGGTTCTGTTTCTTTGAAGTTACCTAGCTTCTTTTGCATAGCGTTAACGGCCCACTCGGCTACTAAGCCAACAGTATGACGTATTTTTTGAGGGGTTGTTACATCATCGCCCATAGTTTTGTAATCGAGTTTCATAAAGCGCCATCCGGTGACGTCCTTCAAAATTTGTGCGGCCATTGACTGAGACCCGAGAAGCTTTTTTGTAAGAAATTTACGTATTTCAGGCGTGTTATTTGCAAGAAGTTTTGTAACAGCCCGTCCTACAACCCAGCCAGTACGGTCTTTTGCACTTAAACAACCCACCGAAACTGAAAATCCTGCTTTTACAAGCGCTGTAACTGCTTTTTCTGCTACAGTGCCATTTGATTTTCCGGCAGCAAGAAGTTCAATCATCCCTTTCCAATCATCATCATCAGCAAGCGCTGGATTACTTTTTAGAGCTTCGATGGCTTCTGAGTTAATATCGGCTTGCAGGCCTGTATTTTCCATTTGCCCTTGAACCGAAATGTTCAGCAGTGTTGCGGAGAGGTTTATTTCTTTGCCCCCTGCGTCTATACCAAGGTGAACTTTGCCTTCATCGTCAATAAAGGGCCCTTTGCCATCTAATACAATTGTTTTACCGCTGAACTGCTCGAAGATTTTTTTCATGTCGAGTAGTTCGTTAGTTTCATTGTGGACCCAGCCACTCTCTTTGTCTATTTCGTCCTTTTTCGGATTAAGGAGCCGCACATCCACTACACCCCAGGTATCTTTGTCGCCTAGCTTTTCTAATTTACTTATGTCTCGCTCTGCTTGTGCTGATAAATACTGGAGCATCATTAGCTCCATCCGTTCGGAACGTGCCTCTAAAGCAACTTTTGGGTTTTTAATTTGATCTATGGCCATTTCGAATGAGGCATAGGTAGGGGAGCCTTTACTATAGGCACTTTGTCGCTTTTCAAGAGAAGCCAGTGCTTTTTCTTGGAGGGCAGTATCGCCATTTGCAATTTTTCCGAGCTCCTCAAGGTTTGTTGCACCATTGGTAAGGTCGCTCATTACTCCTACCCGAAGCAGTCCATAAGTTTCTGTGGGGACTCCATGTTCATCTTTAACTGTTAGCTCTACATTTCGTGCGTGGACTAGCCCGGGGTTTGTTTTGTTGGCGATTTTTTGGTATTCTTGTCCAGTAAGTGTGGCTCTATCGTGTCCTTTGAGTGCGCTGCTCATGTACTCTCGATGATAATTAGAATCAAAAAACTTCCTTTTGCCTACAGTTTCATCTTGCATTAAGTTGCTTCTAAAAACACCAGTTCTAGTAAGTTTCGCCTCTAATTTTTCCAGTTGGGCAGATTTTTTTTGTAGCAGAGGTGGATTGGATGAGTCGCTTTTCAGAGTGTTGATTTCTGTTCTAAGCGCAGTAGCTTTTTCACTCATATTGTTATAACTTCGTTCCAAGACTACAGTTAATGCTTTTTTTCCCGGAATTCGTTTCGCAGTTTCATCTGCAAGGGTATTTCCCTTGTAGTTATGTGATACTTTTAGGGCCTCACCTTCGGAGTCTTGTAGCTGTACAGTTCTGTTTATGCCCAAAACAAGTCGTTTTTCTAGACTAGCTAGATCTCCAGAGGGAGGGCGGCTTCCGGGTAGGGAGTCGGTACTTTTTCTTTGCTGAAGATCTGACGAGCTATTTACCCGCTTCCAGATGCCGGAGGTTTGCTTTGCTACTTTTGGTGCCTCTTGATCTTGCGAATTGGCACCAGTGAGCGCAGGTAGTTGAGGATTGTTTATTTGATATGACTGACGGTCAATTGACATAGATGTGTCCTTGCAGGTAGCTAAAATACACAAGATCGTGTGCTCTACCTTTATTGTATCAAATAATTAGTATAAATTAAAGATTTAGGTTTACATGGAGAGGGCGAGGCATTAATACGCTTATAGAAGAAAAGAAGCGCTAAGAAAAGCTTTTAAGGAAATTTTTTACACCTTCAGCACCATTTTTAGCGAAAATAGCGGATAATACCTTGTACTTGTCATCGAATGCGCCATCTTTATAGCTCCAGGTGTGTTTTGCAAACTTGCTGCAATGTTGGCCGATTAGCTGCTCGAAAAGAGATCGCTCTTGCTGCTCTTTTTCGGTCATCTCTTGAACATCGTACTGAACTTTTTTCGGGACTATAAGCGCTTGTCCATAGGGCTCGCCCTGTTTGAAAATTAGTGTTTGACCTGGAAGTGGGTTTTTAAATACCACAAAAAATATCTTTGGCCACCACTGTGTTTGCAGGTGTCCTGGAATGCAGCAAGGTACGGTGTTTGTTGTGTCTGTATAAAATCGGGGGTGAGGCTCTGTACGTAGCACATAGCCCTCGGGAACTTCTATGTCAAGACAGGCGCTTGTTCCAAAGTGGCCTGGAGCAAAGGCTGAAAAAAGGGACATCTTCTGGCCCGGTGCATCGGGATAGTCCATTGTATAATCGCCTTCAAAAAACAGTTGTCCGTCTTTTAGGCTTATCCGGGTTTCTCCTTCAAACGAGTAGTAGAGCTCGAGACCATATGTTGAGGCTTCAATAAACGGCAGGCAGTGCCATGGCTGTGGTTCTACCGCTTCGCCTTGCTTGTTAGCATCTCCTGCCCATCCAGGAACCTGAATTTTAATGGGACGCGGTGCTAAGCCGTTAAGGCATTTTCGGTATTTAATTAGTAAGTTGTTCATAGATTGGCCAAAAGAAGAAAAAAAACACTAGGGTACAGAGGAGCACCCTAGTGAATAAGATTTACTGGCAGGACTCGCAGCTAGGGTCTGCTAAAGAGCAGGCCTTTACTGTGTTTTGCATCTCTTGTGTTTTACGCTTGATGTCTAAGCTTGCATCCTCAATGTCAGTAACTGACTTGTTTTTGAGGTAGTATGTGGTCTTTAGTCCCATCTTCCATGCTAAAAGATAGATGCGTGATATCGACTTTTCATCAGGCTTATCCAAAAAGAGGTTTAACGACAGAGACTGGTCGATCCACTTTTGTCTAACGGCTGCTTGCTTAAGTAATGCTATTGGATCTACTTTAAAGGCTGTCTTAAACTGTGCTTTTATGTCATCAGGTATAGATGTCATGTTATCAAGCTCACCTTTGTTATACTTGAGGTCTTCTAGAACATCTTTATTCCAAAGGCCTAGCTTTTTGAGTGCCTGTATAAGAAGAGGTGTTACGTTGATAAACTCACCTGACAAGTTAGACTTACTATAAATATGTCGATAATCAGGTTCGGTACAAGCTGAACAGCCAAAGATGTTCGAAATCGTAGCTGTTGGAGCAATAGCCAGTACGTTAGAGTTTCTCATTCCATACTGTTTAATGCGGGCTCTTAGTTCATCCCACGGCATTTTGCTGTTTCTGTTAACGTCTACAGCTACACCGCGCTCTTTTTCAAGCATCTCAAGGGTGTCAAGTGGCATAAGGCCGCGATCCCACTTTGATCCTTTAAAGCTTTGGTATGAGCCTTTTTCTTTAGCAAGGAGACTTGATGCATTGTAGGCATTCCAAGCGATGAACTCCATGATCTCATCAGCAAATTCGGTAGCCTTATCGCTATCAAAAGGTATTTGCAAGAGGTGGAGTGTATCTTGCCATCCCATAAGTCCAAGGCCTACTGGGCGATGGCGCATGTTGGCAGTTTCTGCCGGGATAGTTGGATAAAAGTTAATGTCTATAACGTTATCAAGCATCCGTACGGCAACTTGAATAGTCTTTGCGAGGTCATCTCTGTCTATTGTGCCATCTGGTTGTACAAACGTGGAGAGGTTTATGGAACCTAGGTTGCAGACAAAGTGCTCTTCATCAGAGTTGTTAAGTACAATCTCTGTGCAGAGGTTTGAGTTGTGGACAACACCGCAGTGATCTTGTGGTGAGCGGATATTGCATGGATCTTTAAAGGTAATCCATGGGTGGCCTGTTTCAAAAAGAGCACTTAGCATCTTTTTCCACAGAGCGCCTGCACGAATTTTTTTGCTCCAGATTTTGCCTTCTTCTGCAAGCTTTTCGTAGTTTTCGTAGATCTCTTTAAACTTAGCACCATAGGTTTCATGCAGCTCTGGTACGTCGCTTGTGCGAAAGAGTGTCCAGTCCTGTCCTTTGATGGCTCGCATCATAAAGAGGTCAGGAATCCAGTTGGCTGTATGCATGTCATGGGTGCGGCGGCGATCATCACCCGTGTTTTTGCGAAGCTCCAAAAACTCTTCGATGTCGTTATGCCAGCTTTCGAGGTAGCAGCATACCACACCGCGGCGCTTGCCACCTTGGTTAACAGCCACTGCTGTGTCATTCATAATTTTTAAGAATGGCACGATACCCTGGCTTTCACCATTTGTACCTTTGATATGTGAACCCATGCCTCGTACTGAGGTAAAGTCAACGCCAAGTCCGCCTGCAAACTTTGATAAGTAGGCGCAGTTCATGAACGTGCCAAAGATGCCTGTTGGGTAGCTGCGGCCTTTTTCATCAAGATCTATCCCACCAATTGAATCACCTGCTGTAAGCCCGTAACATGAGGAGAGCTGTGGACGCTGCGTTCCTGAGTTAAACAGGGTAGGCGTTGATGAGCAAAACTTTTTGCTCGTGTAGGTGGTATAAAAGGTAATTGCCGACTCTTCTTTTTCTGCTTCATTATATGAAAGTCCCATAGCAACACGCATCCAAAGATACTGTGGTACTTCAATACGGCGTTTGAGTTTAGGATCTAGTATTAGTACACTAGGATCGCGGCATTCAGTGCGCTCGTGAAGTAAGTAGCGGTCGTAGAGTGTCATGATGCCTAAGAAGTCAAACTTAAGGTCAGCCATTGGGTTGATTTTTTGGCAGATTGACTTAAGGTCAAATTTTGTAAGATCAGTACTTAGAAGACCAATTTCGATACCACGGTTAAGGTAGTTGACAAAGCCATCTTCGTGTGCTTTTTTCAGTTTGCCTATGCCATCTTCTACCTTCCATTCAAGTACTTCTTCGTAGATGTATGTAAGGAGAATCCGCGCGCAGAAAAATCGGAAATTAGAATCTGTTTCCATGAGCTGGCGAGCGTTCATTAAGATGGTATCCATCTTTTCGTGCGCTGTCAGGCCTACGCCCATTCCTTTAACTAGCTTTTGGGCAAGCTCTTGGCGAGAGAGGGGCAGTTCCAAATCCATTAAGGCAAAGTCAATACGTGCCATAAGGTTTGGTGTAACAAGTTCTGGTAATACAAAAATGGTATCTACTTGAGACTCTTTGATGAGGCGAAGTCTTGCTCGCTCAAGGCGGTAAAGCTTAAAGCGTTTTGCAATGTGTCCATATCCCATATCTGAGAGATATTTTTCGACAAGGTCTTGAATTTCTTCGATGTGGACAACTTCGCGACCAGAGCCTGTGATGTCATGAATCATAGCGTGAGCTATGAGACTTGCTTTTTCAGCAGCTTCTTGTCTTTCTTGGTCAAGAGGCTCAGGCGTTTCTTGTATGAGATCGGCTAAGAATGCCTTGTAAACAGCGTTAACTATTTTTTCAGAATTCCAGGAAACTTTTTTGCCATTACGTCTGATAACTTCAAGTTTTTTTACGGTTTGGTGGCGGCGCTGCTTTTGTGTACGATAAAGTAGGTAGCCTTTTGCAGCGAGGGTTTCACCCTCGTCAAGTAGACTATTTTCACATATTTCATGTACTTCTTCGCTGCCGACGAGCTTCTTTTTTGTCTTGGCGAGAGTTATAAGTACACGATTTACAGTGCTTACTACTTTAAATTTCGTTTCTGGAACAAAAATTTCTTCTGTAGTCTCAAAACCACGGGCAAGCCTTTCATCACAAATAGCTGCACCAATAGCATTCAAAAGCTTTTCAGGTTGGCACTCTGCCGGGCCTTTAGAGGTTTGAATTTTTGGCAAATGGCTTGGTATAATGAGATTGCTTTTAAGCGAAGCCCACTCGATTGTGGGCTTTAGTGGTTTTGGCGTTTCTACAAAAACGCGTATATCTTGAACAGTGGGTGCAATAACCATAAAAAACCTGATGTACTTTATTTCAAAAAATTAAACTTCAATGCCTTCAAAAAGTTCCTGCTCGCTTGTGGCTTCTTGCAGGTTTGAAAGCTTTCCATATTCAGTCACAGTTGTTTCAAAGAAGTTTTCATTCTTTTTGAGATAGATAATTTCTGCTGACCATGGGAATGGGTTTTCCAGAACAAAGTTGCCTTGTGCGTCTGGTAGTGGTTCCCAGCCTAGTGCCATTAGGCGACGGTTGGCATTGTAGCGAACAAAGCGCTTTACTTCTTCAGGAGATAGACCTGCGATAGGCTGTGGCAGAAGATCATCAACAAAGGCGATTTCCGCTTCTATGCCCTCTTTCATGAATTCAATCAGCTGCTGTTTGAATTCAGGTGTTAGGATATCAGGATTTTCTTCGCAGAGCGCCAAGAAGATCTTACGGCCAAGTTCGATGTGGTTGGATTCATCGCGCATTGTATAGCGGAACATCTGACCCATACCTGGCATCTTACCACTTCTTCCTAAGTGAAGTATTGGCAAAAATAGTCCAAAGAACTGTGTGCCTTCCATAATTTGTGTGATGCCAAAGATTGTCTTGGCTAAAAGCTGTTTGTTTTCTGTTTTTGTCAAATCAAGATCGCGACGCAGTTGGGGTAAATGCTTGCAGATCACTTGATTCTTACGAATGACAGATGGCATCGATAAAAAGAGCGCTGATACTTCGTGCGGATTAATGCGAAGTGAGGAAATCATGTACAGAAGAGATTCGGTATGAATGTTCTCTTCTTGAACATGGCGACCTACTGCCATTTTAAGTTCTGGTGCACTTAAGTTTTCACGGATGATTGTTTGAGCACAGTCGCCCACAATGCCTTCTGCAGAGCAAAAATAGCCAATTCCGACGCGTATAATATTGCGTTCGCGGTCGTTAAGCGTGCGGTCGTCGTTCCACTGTTTGATGTCGTCGTACATGGGAACTTCTTGTGGCAACCAGTGGTTTGCTTCCATGTCGCGGTAGATTTCATAGGCCCACTTGTATTTAAGTGGCATTACGTTAAACTCTGGGCTGTTTCTGCCGCAGATAACGCGTTTTGCTTCAAACGCTTCTTTTGCTTTTTTTTCGTCGAGGACAAATTTTCTGCCGCCAACTTCATATTCAAAAAAATTTTTCATAATGTACCTATTCGTTATTTGTGCGTGATCTTAGCATATGTTTTCGCTTTTTTGCCAAGCCAGAATCCAAATGAATTAAGTGCTTGCTAGGCGATTGGTATCTCAATATTTATATGTGCAGTACTTATCCTTATCTAATTTGCTTAGCCTTCGTAAGATAAGACACTGTAAATATAAGAGTAAGACTTAAAGGAAAAGCTATTATCATTGATAATACTGATCCCATTATGCCGTAATTTACTAACCATGTGTTAATAGTTGGCCATAAAGCAGCAGTAAGGCCTCCTGATATAATACCAGCTAAAGCTCCGTAGTAATTTGGCTTTTTAGAATAAAGCGATGCTAATAAAAGTGGTCCAAAAGTAGATCCGAGGCCAGCCCACGCAAAATAGACCGTCTCCATGATTGTTTTGTCTCTTCCTAGCGCTATCCAAAAGGCAATAGCCGTTATAGCAAGTACACTTGCCCGAAATACAAGAACCTCACGATTGCTGGACATTTTTGGTGCAAGAAGCTGTTTGTAAAGGTCTTCAGTAAGGCTTGATGCACCTACTAAAAGTTGCGAGTCCATCGTTGATATTGTAGCAGCAAGTACACCGCACATGACGATTCCGGCCGCCACTGGGTGGAAGAGTACCTTTACCATTTCAACAAACACAAGCTCGGGATTTGTGATACCATCTTTGAAGAAGGCAATGGCAACAAGACCTACAGCAACCGCAGCACTGAGGGTTAGTATTTGCCAGCTGATGCCTAGGTTTCGGGCCTTTTTAAGGTCTTTGGCATCTTTTATACCCATGAACTTTATAAGAATGTGTGGCATACCAAAGTAGCCGAGACCCCAGCCAAAAAGAGGAACGAAAATCTCTTTAAGACCAACAGAACCAGAAAAAAGATCGAGCGATATATTAGCTTGCGTTGCTGTATCGATAATTGTGTGCATGCCTCCAACATGAGACAGAGCAAGTATTGGAACAATCAAGATTGAAATAAGCAAGAATATTCCCTGGAAAAGATCAGCCCATGCAACCGATACAAACCCGCCTATAAAGGTGTAGGCAACCATTACTACGGTTGCTATAGATATGCCTACGATGTAGTTCATTTCAAAAAGTGAGCCAAATAAAAATCCAATGGCAATAAGGCCGCTGGCTAAATAGTAGGTCATAAAAAGCAAAAGGAGTAAGGCGCTCGTGATGCGGATATAGTTATGTGGGTCGCCATAGCGCTTTGCAAAGTAGGATGATAGAGTATAGCAGTTGTAGGCTTCGGTTATTGTGCGAAGTTTTGGTGCAACAAAGGTCCACGTGCAGTACATGCCAATAATAAGTGATAGTGCTGTCCATGCAAAGGGCATGCCGCCAATAAAAATACTCATGGGAAAAGCCATAAAAAGCCAGCTGCTCATATCACTAGCTTGTGCAGAAAGGGCAGTTACCCAAAAATTTAGCTTACGATCACCAAGTAACATCTCGCCACTTGATGCGTGTTTTTTTCGGACGCTAATGGCCACAGCAAAAAGCAGGCTAAAATATACTAAAAAGGAGACCCAATATTCAGGCTTCATAGGTGCTCCAAGGCGAGTATGGGTGTATTGAAGTTGTTTGAATGTGAAATAGTGGAGATGTTGCCAATAGGTGGCCCAGTGATGCAGAGCAAGTAGTGCAGGTTATGCTGTAGGCTAATCTGGTAAACAAAAGTTCCTCACAAAAAATGTACAGTCAATAATACAGGATGCGTCAGGCTGCTACAAGAAAAAATATCAGAAATGAAAGCCTGCTTTTGTATTTGTTAGGATGTGGCTGTTATTGGTGTTGTGGGATGTTCGAAGGGACAGCGCGTGCGATAGGCACGTATATGAGATAACAGCTCATCGTCACTTGGGTTTTGCTCCCATCTATCAAGGGTTTGTAAAACAGGAGATGATGATCGGTATTGTGATCGATCTAGTAGGTGAAGCAAGGCTATTCTTGTTGTGGTATCAAGCGGTTCGCTATTGTCTAGTGCCTGTTTTAGCAGTGGAAGGTTATCGGAGTAGACGCATGCTTTAAAGGCTAAAAGCTGCATTTTGGGATCGGTGTTGTCTAGAAGCGCAAGCACCTGTGCTTCTGACTTTGTACGGCCGTTTTTAAAAAAGCTTTTTAGCAATTCTTTAGAGCCTGAGAGGTTGCTGAAGATCGCTTGAAAGTAGCCTTTGCGAAGCATGTAGGCTACAGAAATGGCGATAAGTGACAATATAAGGCCGAGGGTAAGGTTGTTTACCATGGGGGATAGTAAAAGTGCGGCACTTAATAACATGCCAATGGGCTCAGAAAATGACTCGGTCATAACCCGTACTTTGTACTTAATTTTTCGCGGCACAGCGTTAAGAAGCAGGTTGAAGTTGTTGTCGTGGATAACGGGGTAGATACCTTCTACTATAACAAAGGCAAAGACGGCAAAAAGAAGGCCAGAATCAAGCGGCCACCCAAGGTAGGTTGCGAAATAGGCAACAGGTGTAATAAAAACAAGTGGGGTAACACCAAAGCGGGCTATCAATCTGCTATACAAAAACCATCCCATCACCATATTTCCGAGACCCACTGAGGCGATGCAGTTGCCCATAAAGTGTGCTAGTTCTTGGTTGGAATCAGTTTGTGAAAGATGTGCCTGATTTTGAAAATGTTTTTCAAATAATGAAAGATAGTTGTACTCAGTGGTGGTCATAAGTAAAAAGAGCGTGAGGTTTCCAACCATTAGTAATAGCGTAAAAGGAGAGTTCATCACAAGGCGGGCTAGTGTTTTGAAGGATGTTTGCTCTGCAGAAATAGGCTCATGAAATAAGTCCGCGTCAATTGGGCGCATAGTGTTAATTTTTTTATGCAGCCAGTAGGCAACTGTTAATAGAGCAAACACAAGCGTGAAAAAGCTTTGGATAGAAAGAATTCCTGATTGAATTACAAGCCCACCAACAGCTGTACCGATGTAAAGTGAGCAGTTAAATAGTGTAAAAAGTCTTTTCGAGTCTTGAAAGTGAAAATATTGATCTAGGCTTGTCCAAAAAATGGTTATGCTCTGAAGGAAAAATAGCTGCGCCATTACCTTTAGGAAAAACCAAAACCAGGTATATTCTTGTTCAAGACCAAGCCATAAGCTGGCTGTTATTATTGCAAAAAAGGTCATGGCAGAAAGTACGAGTGTGCGGAATATGGCTGTAGGGGTGAAGCGGTTATAGGCATTAATAAGAATAATTGCCATGCCGATAAGTAGTAGGGCCACACAGGCATAAGCCTGCGGGAGCTCTTCGGCGCCAACGTGAATTATAAAGAGAACATCAGCAAACTTCCAAGCTGATGATACAGCAAGTGAAAGCACAAAACCTAACAGAGCAAAAAGAGTAGCTTTTTGCTCTTCGCCGGAGTAGACGTTAAAAAGGCGGCGCGCATGTTTTTTTAGGTCAGAAATACTGGGCCTTTAATTAAAAAATAACTATAAAGTTTGCTCAGAATCTATCCCAGCTAAGATATTGTACCTTGTAGAAGATTTTTACACTATAGAACTTTATTGTGTTGTCTGAAAAGGCCTTTAAGATCTAAATTTCCCACTAATTATATATTCTGGAGCACGCTACATGGATAAGAAAAAAGTAATCATAATCGGTTCAGGGCCAGCAGGTTATACGGCTGCAATTTATGCGGCAAGAGCACGTCTTGAGCCTGTGATGTTTGAAGGATTTTTTTCTGGTCCCTCAGGTGGTCAACTTATGACAACAACAGAAGTAGAAAACTACCCAGGATTTCCAGAAGGCATAACAGGCCCAGAATTGATGGATGCCTTTAAAAAGCAGGCCATCCGCTTTGGCACGAAATGTTTGACCGAAGATGTGGTGAGCGTAGATTTTACAGAGGGCTCTTTCGTAGTGAAAGGCAATCAGACAAAACTTGATGCGCATTCAATAATTATCGCAACAGGAGCAACTGCTAGGCGCTTAGATATTCCTGGAACAAGAGATCATGAGTTTTGGCAAAAAGGCGTATCTGCTTGCGCTGTCTGTGATGGAGCAATCCCGATCTTCCGTAATAAAGATTTATTTGTTGTGGGTGGAGGGGACTCAGCCTGTGAAGAGGCTATGTTCCTTACTAAATATGCATCAAAAGTATATTTAGTGCACCGACGAGATGAGCTTAGAGCTTCAAAAATTATGGCAGAGCGCACGGTTAACCACCCTAAAATCGAAGTGCTTTGGGATAGCGTAGTTGAGCTTGTAGAAGGCGAAAACGTGGTAAGTTCGGTTACAGTAAAAAATGTAAAGACAAACGAAGTAAAAAAATATCAGTCAGGCGGACTTTTCTTTGCTGTAGGCCATGTGCCTAATACCGGATTTTTAAATAACCAAGTTGAATTGCTTGATAATGGCTACATTAAAGTGGTTCCAGGTACAACCCAGACAAGTGTCCCTGGCGTTTTTGCAGCAGGTGATGTACAGGATCATGTGTATCGTCAGGCTGTATCCGCTGCAGGTACAGGGTGTATGGCGGCTTTAGAAGCTGAGCGTTACTTGTCAGCGTTAGGGGTTGAGTAAATGAATAGGTGGTTGGCTATAGCTTGCCTTTGCTTTGCTACAGAGCTTTCCTCTCTTCAAAAAGAGCCATGGCTTGGTAACTGGCTTGAATTTGAAGGCTCTATGTATCAAGCGCACACGCAATCGCGCAACGTAGACACAAAAAATGGCACAAAGCATAAACAGTTACATAACGATCAAACTGTAGCTGCTCTTGAGTTTACCCCTTTTGTTGACTTTTCAGCAGAGGTCGAACTTGATTTTTCAAAAACTCAAAAAAAATCCTATGGGTTTGAGGCGTTTAAAGGCTCATGCCGTTATAGATTGTTAAATGACCTTGATGGAGATTCAGTAAGCCTTACTGCGGGGCTTGTGGCAACGCTTTCAACACCCTCGCGCATACATGACTTATCTTCTCAACAACATGGTGTTTTCCAGACAGAAGCTCGTGTTGCTGTAGGGCGTCAGTTTGGTATTCGCAAGACAAGCTACTATAAAGGGTGGGGCCTAGTGAGCTATGGCCTAGCCTCTAGTGGATCGCCATGGGTAGGCGCAGAGCTTCATATCGAGCGAGTATTTTGGAAACACAATCACATAGACCTTTTCTTTAGAGCTCAAAAGGGCTTATCTTCTAGTAAGCTTGGCAATCTCTCAGATTTTCACAGCTGGTCGCGTGTTGGCTATGAATATGAAGAACTTGGCTTGAGTTTCAGACACAAAGTAGAGGCTCTTGGGTCATTTTATGTTGAAGCCGCAACGCGTGTGCGAGCACGATATTGCCCCAAACATACCTGGAGTGTTCAACTAGGGTTTAATATTCCCTTTGCTCCCTGGTAAGTTCAAAAGGTAGTCCTTGCCTGATGCACTTGCAGAAGTCTCTCTGGCCTTAGATAAGTCGCCCTAAGGATAACAACGTTCAGTGAGATCCTCTCAACGATTAGAACGATAAAAAAAGATGGGATTATAGCAGTTTGTGAAGTGAGAAACAGGCCGTGTTCTATAAATCGAAGGGCAAGGCCCCAATGGTGTCAACTTAAGCTATTTTCTCCCAATAATGATCGGGCATTGTTCACCTTTTCAGTCAAGTTTTACGCCCACCACAGTATCTTTACAAAAATAATTGAAACACAAAGGCACAAAGACACAAAGAGAGGTCCTCGCGAAGCCGGCAATTCTTATCATGTTATAGCTGATGGGTATTTTTTCTCAAAAAACTGCCACAAAGCGTGACCAGTATATCATTGTAAGTTCCACGCAGTGCTTTGTGTCTTTGTGCCTTTGTGTTTAATTTTATCTATTTTTTCATTTTGGTAAGTTCGGATAGAGCATCTAGAAGAATAGATCTATTTGCCTGTTTTGCATGCCATTCTTTTTCATCAATCTTGTCAGCCTGCCCCGTAACCCAGCCCCAACCGCTTCCATAAAAGTCACTCTGCACAACAACAAGTCGTTTATCGGTTGGAAGTGGGTTCTTTTTTTCAACTTCAGCCATTAGCTTGAAAATGTAGTCGACAGCTTTTAAATTTCCATCAACATATGAGGCTGAATCATCTTTTAGCTGAATAAATAAAGCTATGTGGCCCTTTACAACATAATAGTGCATGGCGTGGCTATTTACGCCGTGGCCATCTTGCCCAACTAAGACGTAATCTTTTGTAGGCTTTGAGATGGCCTCTTGTACAAAGGCGTTTATGTCGTATAGGGACTGATCTAGTGTTTTTCTTGTGCCAAAGGCAGTATCAGAGCCTTCTACGGCTGTCATGTTTGCCTTTTCATCATCTGGGATATAAGGCATTTTCATATGTATGGTATCAAAATAGGTTTGACATGTGTGTAATGGATTCATGGTTCACCTTATTTTGTAGATGATCTTAGATAATTTAAGTTTGTTTCGCCACTTCTAAATTTATACACTTCTCTTCCCCAGTAGCTGTTGTCGGAGTTTATAAATCGTTCAGCTTCCGGGCGTGTTTCACTATCTTTAGCTAGATTGATAAGTTGGCCATCTTCTATCTGCAAACAGACCTCGCGGTTTTTTATATGGTCAACAAGCCTTTCGAGTCTATCTAAGGTAGCTGAAATTTCAGCATCGGTAATTAATGAGGCAAGCGATGCTTTTAAGGTTTCGCGATCTTCCCAAAGTGTTAAAACGTCCTCAGCTATACTTTTTGTGATGACAGTGGGGAATCTAAGCATTAACGAGCCCATGTTAGGGACGATTCCACCAAGACTTGGTTGATTGCGAACGTCAACTCCTCTCGGCATAGCGTTAATGCCAAATGCGCAGTCTTGGTCGATTCCTGTAACGTTTCCATCGCCATCTATAAAATAATTTCCTGGGTGTCGGTCAACCTGCCCGCAGATGATGTCAAGAATTTGCAGTTTAAGTAATCCTTCTGCTGTAGTGACATTGTCCGGAGAGAAGTTTTTATACGTTTTATTTACAGCTACCAATGTTTCTGTTCCATCAGGTAGCTGCCTAACTTCAACCCTATCGGCTTCTGTCATTCTAGCATAAAAATTGAGGATCTCAGGAGTTAATGGTTCATCTTCGCCGATCATTTCTTTAAATTCTTGGGAGATGTTCCCAAGATCTCGCTCTGATTGGCCAGTAACCTCAGGGCTTTTGCCTATAGCTTTATCCATTACTATGCCTCTTTGTCCATTGACAATGGCAAAGCGCGTGTTAACTGAAATAGGCATGTCACGAAAAAGTAATCTGTCTACGACAGAGCTAGCTACCGCTCGTCCTGAGAGGTTTGCTTCTTTGCCTACCGGTATTCCAGATCCTTTGGCGGTTCCCCATAATTTCTCAATTAAGGTTGATTCAGCAGGAGGGTTGGGTTTAAAAACACGGGTTACTTCTTTTTTTTGACCGGAGAGTAAATCGCGCTCTTCATAAGTAACATCATAGACAACATTAACTTTACCCTCGCCAAGAGCACTTACTTTACTCGACTTGATGAGTAGAGGCTTGGTTATTGAATGTGTGTTATAGAGCTCGCTTTCATATGATGAACTATACGAAGCAGAGTTTGATCTCGAGCTTATTGATGATGACTCAGTATCAGAATCAGAAGCTGATTTCTTGAAAATGGCCTTAAACTGGTTTGAGGCCTCTTGCATAGTGGGGCGTTGCTGGGGGGCTGTGCTGGTCATGTCTATAAGGAGTAGCCCCAATTCATCAGCTTTCTCTTTGTCTAAAAATTTATTTTCAAGTAATTCGTTGCAGAGCGTAGTGATGTAGTCATTTAATGCAACTGACTCTGCATTAAGATCTTTTTGTGAAATAGCACCAGTTACAGTTTTAGCCCGAGCTGCTAAATCTTTAGCTCTGCCACCAAAAAGAGTTTGTCCTTTAGTTTCGTACGATCGAGTAAAAGCAGGGTTGTCTAAAATGTATTTTTCCACACCTCTTCGGGAATCTTTACCTGTTTGTGTATCGGTATAAGCCGGAGGATTTTTTTTCTCTGAAATATCTATAAGCGATGTGGAATCGTTTAGGCAGGCTTCTTCGAGAATGCGTATTAAAATAAGGCCCGCTCCGTAAACATCACCTGCTTTACTGAGCTTTCCTTCTGGGGGGCAAAATCGTGTGTTGCCGGAATAGGTTTTGGTGCTGGGCTTGTCGTCATCTACGGTTGCGCTCTTTCCAAAGTCGGCAATTTTGAGTGTTTCATTCTCAAATATCAGGAGGTTGTCTGGTTTTAGATCGCCATGGACTCGATTTGTGCCATGTAAGGCTGAGCCTCCATCTAGCACGTGCTCACAAAAAGAGAGGCGAGTTTCAAAGGGCAGAGCTGGGTCACGTATTGCCTTTTCACCATTAGCTAGGGCTTTTTTTGTGACGTAGTATTCTTTGCCGTCGCTTGTGGTAATTTTATCAAAATCAAGAGCCAGGTGAGTTTCTGTTTCACTATCTACATCTAGCTGATCGTGGATATTCTGCATGAGGCCATACTCTTCTTTAACGAGCTTTTCTCGATTGGCTTTAATGGGTGCTATAAATACTAGATTTTGCAATTTATGCTGATCAGCAATAGGCATTTGTAAAAGAGCTTCTTTGCTTACTACAAAGACTCGCTTATCTTTGCCTTCAGCAAGTGGTTGCAGGTGAAGAGATGAAACTGCTAGGCTATTTATTGAATTAGCATTTGCTTGAAGCGAGCTTCCCATTTCTTGCATTTCCATTGATTCAGGAGGTGCAACGATCATCATTTCCTGAGTAAAAAGCTCTGGATGCTGCAGGAAGAAAAGATAGAGGTGTTGTGGTGTTGATAATTTTGGATCTAAATCCAAGCTGATTTTGTCTTTAAGGAGTTCGTAATATGTTGAGGCAGTATCTGTTGCCCACTTTTCTAAAAATAATCCTTGGTCTTTTACTGGTGTGTTAGGATCGACTTTAGGAAAGGTTATTTCTTGCATCCCTTTTGGAAGAGACTTATTCACTTCCGCAATAACTTCTTTTGATTCCCCAGCTTGAAATGCCCAACCAATAAAATAAGAACAGAAAAATTCACGGATGCCATTAGCATCTGTGGGTTGTATGCCGTTAAAGGCATACGCTGCTCCTTTAAGGTAGCGTTTTACTCCATCTTTTTCTAGTTTGCCATCAGAGACAAGG
Organism: Chlamydiales bacterium; assembly: GCA_041737255.1. Taxonomy (GTDB): domain Bacteria; phylum Chlamydiota; class Chlamydiia; order Chlamydiales; family FEN-1388; genus SZAS-7. The sequence continues at coordinate 27,609 of JBGSSB010000029.1, forward strand.
GCTCCTAGCGCTTTAAGGATGCTATATTCATGACTTGTAGCATCTGTTGGCTCTTGTGCGGAAAGTTCATTTGCAATTCTGGCTGCCTCTAGACCAAGACGCTCATTTTTTGGGCGGACAACCAAGAAGCTGTGTTCCATACCTGGCTTTAGTTTAAAGCGATCTGAGGCAAGATCATTAATGCGTATACCATCGCCTACAGCTTCAGATAATCTTCCACCACCCACATGGAGTGCTGCATGCACGAAATTGTGCGATTCATTCGTGCCTACTACTTTGACTTTTTTTGCAATATTCTGACCCGTGCTAATAGCTCCTGCGATGGCGTCTGTGCTTATGGGGTAGTAACTTAAGAAAATGTCGCCTGGTTTGAGTTGGTCTCTCAACCAGCCATTTTCATTCGCGCCAATATAAGGAACGCGCTTTACTTCTGAAAGAGGGGTGCCGGAGGCAATTCTTACCGAATTTAGTGCGCTACTTGTAAACTTTTCAGGAGGACCTGATTTTTGAGTGGTTGACCCAATGCGCACCTCGGGCCTTTTTACAGGAATTGGGCTAGATGTGGGGGTATTACTGATGTTTTCTATGCCACCAAGAGAGTTGCTCATAATACCTAACCTGCTTAAAATTCATTATATCGCATGTTTAATATAATTATTCAATTTTAATTTTAAAAATTAGCTGTGAGAATTCCAAGCTTAGGTTTATGTTTATAAATACCTATAAGTAGAACGTCTTGACAGCGCGGCAACTTGGTTATCAGAAAGTAGAAAAATAGTATTTTTTTAAAGAAAATGAAATGTGTATGTATTACAACCAATCAAGAATCATTTTACCACAGTCAGCTTTTTGCATACCATCAAAGGCTTTTTCGAACTCATCAAAGTGAAATCTGTGGGTGATAATAGGGGAGATGTCAAGGCCTTCTTGCAGAAGGCATGTCGCTTTATGCCAGGTTTCAAACATTTCTCTGCCGTAGATTCCCTGTAGTAGTAGGCTTTTAAACACTACTTTGTTGCCGTCTATTACGGTTTTTGAGGGTAGAATGCCAAGTAGGGCAATTTTGCCACCACATGACATCACCTCAATCATCTCTTCTAGGGCTTTTTGAGCACCAGACATTTCTAGGCCTACCGTAAACCCCTCTTTCATGAGGAGGGTATCCATGATAGTTTGTAGGGAAGTTAAGTTGGTGTTGATAGCATAGGTTGCACCTAACTTCCGTGCCATCTCCAGGCGAGATTCGTTAACGTCGGTTACTACAATATGTCGTGCGCCAATTTTACGGGCAACGGCAAGTGCCATCAGGCCAATAGGTCCTGCGCCCGTGATGAGTACGTCTTCTCCTACTAGATCAAAGGTAAGGGCGGTGTGCACGGCATTTCCAAAAGGATCTAAAATTGTGGCTATGTCATCAGGAATATCATTTGGGACTAAAAAGGCATTAAAGGCAGGTAGCACTACGTATTCGGCAAAGCAGCCTGTTCTATGAACGCCAAGGCCTAGTGTGTTTGGGCAAAGATGGCACTTTCCTGCGCGACAGTTGCGGCAGTGACCACAGACGATGTGGCCTTCGCCTGAGACGCGATCGCCCTTTTTAAAGTCATGGACATTTTGGCCAACCTCTTGGACGATGCCAAAAAATTCATGACCTGTCGTCATAGGAACGGGTATTGTCTTTTTTGCCCATTCATCCCAGTTGTAGATATGTAGGTCTGTCCCGCAAAGCGACGTTTGGCGCACTTTTATGAGAAGGTCGTTAGGTCCCATTTCTGGCATTGGGGCATCATAGAGCCAGAGGCCTGGTTTTTTATGTAGTTTGCCAAGTGCTTTCATAGCACAAGCTGTAACTCTTTGCCAATTTTTTCAAAAGCAGTAACTGCTTTATCCAGGTGAATTTTGTCATGAGCCGCCGACATTTGCGTGCGTATACGAGCTTGTCCTTGCGGTACTACTGGGTAGGAAAAACTGACTACATAAATCCCTTCGTCTAACAGCCGTTTTGCCATTTCTGAGGCAAGTTTTGCATCGCCCAGCATAATAGGGATTATCGGATGAGAGCCAGGAACCAGGCTAAAACCTAGCTTTTGTAGGCAGTTTCTAAAATAGAGGCTATTTTCGTGGAGTTTTTTACGTAAGAAATCGCCTGATTCTACAATATCAAGTGCTGTTAAAGAGGTAGCTGCAATGACCGGCGCGAGTGCATTTGAAAAAAGATAGGGCCTTGAGCGTTGACGAAGCCAGTCGATAAGCTCTTTTTTACCGGAGGTGTAGCCGCCTGAGGCTCCACCTAAGGCTTTGCCGAGTGTTCCGGTTAGAATGTCTATTCTGCCCATGACATAACTTGCCTCATGGGTGCCTCTGCCATTTTTGCCTATAAATCCTGTTGCGTGAGCATCATCTACCATAACAAGAGCGTCATATGTATCGGCTAAATCACAGATAGCTGGTAAATTTGCCATAATGCCGTCCATAGAAAATACGCCATCTGTTGCTATGAGGCGATAACGGCTATTTTTTGTGGCAGCAAGCTTTGCCTCTAAGTCGGCCATGTCGTTGTTTTTGTATCGATAGCATGCCGCTTTTGAAAGGTGGATGCCGTCGATGATGCTGGCATGGTTTAGCGAGTCGCTAAATAGTGCGTCATCTTTGGTGAGGATGGCTTCAAAAAGTCCGCCGTTGGCATCAAAGCAGGAGGGGTAGAGGATTGTCTCTTCAGTGCCAAGAAATAGGCTTAGGCGCCGCTCGAGCTCTTTATGTACATCTTGTGTGCCGCAGATAAACCGCACCGATGACATGCCAAAACCATGAGTTAGAAGTGCTTTTTGAGCGGATTTTATAAGCTGTGGGCTATTAGAGAGGCCAAGGTAGTTGTTGGCGCACAGGTTAATAACTTCTCGGCCATCTGCTAAGCGGACAAGCGCTTGCTGTGGTGAGGTAAGTATGCGTTCGGCTTTATAGAGACCTTTGTTTTTTAGCTCTTCGGTTTGAGCCTCGAGCTCTTTAAAAAGCTGCTGCTTCATGCTGAGGGGTATTGTTGCCATGTGCAAAAGGCACATGCGTAGGTTTTGCAGTGGCTTATGGTAATAAGCAGCTCTGGGTTGTCAAAGCGCTTTGCTATGTGAGTAGATAGGTTTACGTAGGGTTTACCAAGTGAGTCTTTGAGCACTTCTATATCTTGCCATGTGATGCCTCGAAAGCCAGTTCCAAGGGCCTTTACTACAGCTTCTTTAGCTGCAAAGCGTCCTGCGTAGTATGTAGCTTGGTGTTTTTGTGTTGCAGGATCAAAGGGGAGCTGTTCATTTCGCGTAAAAAGCTTTTCAATAAAAAGCCCCCCCTTTCGTTCGATGGCCTTGGCAATGCGATCTATTTCGATGATATCTATGCCAATGCCTCTAATCATATGAACCCTGTTATTGGTATGTTAAATGATAGGGGGACCCTTCTAGAATGCTGGCAGGTCGTAAGTTGCCCTTTTCATCTTGTGTAAGTGCGTTACAGAATATTATTTTGCCAGAAGAGGAGTATTTTTGTGAAAGCACTTGCGTGCGTATTGTTTCGCCTAAAAATTCTCCGCCACCATTTACAACAACCATAGTGCCATCTTCAAGATAGCCTACACCTTGTTTAGGCTCTTTGCCAAGGCGTTGAATTTTTATTGGTAAAAGTTCACCACGTTGCGCGCCAGGCTTTAGGGCAGCGGCTATTGTATCCAGACTAATAGTTGTCGGCAGATCTTCTTCGCATTTAAGCTGTGATGGCTCTGATGATGACAAGATATAAGCTTGGATAAGTTTTGCGGCTCGTGCAAGGTTTGTCTGTAGTTCATCGGCGTCTGTAAAGTGAAACTCTTTTATCTGTAAATCAAGGTGAGGCATGGTCTCTAGACGCTTTAGATGCTCTTCGCACTTTCTGCCACGAAGACGGGTATTTTCTTCTTGGCTTTCAGAGGATTTGTGAATTTCTTTTACCACAAAAGTAGGAATTACTAGCTGATGATCTAAAAGACCAGAGCGAGCAAGCTCTACAAGGCGACTATCTTCGATAGCTGAAATATCTAAAACGAGCTCTTTTTTCTTTGTTTGGGTAGCTGGAGCTAGTCGAACAAAGGGTATGCTTAGCCACCAAGCCTCTTGCGAAGACTTTGTCAGCGTGATGCCAATGTAGACGCTTGCTAAAAAGCTGTAGAGCGTAACAATGTTAAGGGTTGTTGAGTTTGCATCGATAAGGCCTAGTATAATGCGAAGGCTTGAGGCGACAACAAGGCCAATCAATGTACCAATAAAAAGCCCAAGAAGTGCTGTGTTAAAGGTTCGAAGAGAGACTTTCTTTAAGACATATTCAGCTGCATAGAGGCATCCGAAGGCTGCAATGCCTAAGCCTATGCCTTTAAAAGAAAGGATTTCAACCCCTTCATTGGGTGATGATGTTGCAAGTAGGGCAAGAGATGCGACGCAGGCAAAAGTCAGAAAAAAAAGTCGAAAGAACCATCCGTTTCGTTCCATAAAATCCTCATCAGGGTTGCAAAGTTAAAATGCGGTTAGGTGGCGTCGAAATAGTAAAAAAATCAGCTATTTTTGTCGACAAATTCAAAAAACAATTTTGGCCGAAACCTCAAAAATTGCCTTTCGCATATGGTCTGAGGGACAAAAATTTAGGAAAAATTTTTCATTGCGCGCTGAATCGCTTTGTTATCTTCGCGTTCCTTAATGGATTCACGTTTGTCGTGCAGCTTTTTACCTTTTGCAAGCGCTATTTTAACTTTGGCTCTGCCTTTTTTAAGGTAAATAGACAAGGGGATACATGTGAGCCCTTTTTCTTGGATTGCGCTGTTGATCTTGCCTATTTCTTTTTTATGAGCAAGAAGCTTTCGTTTGCGCTTGTCTTCATGGTTATGAAAACTTCCAAAGCGATATGGAGCAATGGTTGCGTTGACAAGCCAAAGCTCTCCGCCTTCTATTGAGACGTAGGCTTCTTGGAGGCTGCCGCCGTGATCTCGCAGGGACTTAATTTCAGTACCTACAAGGACAATACCGGTTTCGAATGTTTCAAGTATTTCATATTGGAACCCAGCTTTTCGGTTGGATGCCAGATCTTTATTTTCAGTTGAGTCTTTCATGTTTTGGAGTATATCATCTTTCTCAAAATTGCACAAAATTGTATCTTATTGTTTTTATGGGGGCCTATGAAGTTTATCATTTCTCGACAGGAGCTAGCTGAGCTCGTTAATCGCGTACAAAATATTGTCGCGCCTAAAACACCAATACCTATTCTTTCAAACTTTTTGCTTGAAGCTCAAGACTCAAGGCTTGTTCTTACAGCAACTGACTTAACTGTAGGCGTGCGCTGTACAGGAAGTGCAAAAGTTATTGAGCCTGGCGCTACAACGCTGCCAGCACGACGTTTTGCACAGCTTGTTCGCGAGCTTACGGCGTCTCATCTTGAAATATCGACTAACAACAAAGACGTTACAAATATAGTGGCCGATGCCTCTACATTTCGCATTCATGGCTTGCCAAGAACCGACTTTCCAGGGCTTCCTGACCTTACGGGTGCAACGCGCATGCAGTTTACCCAAGGCCAGCTTAAGGATGCTTTGTATAGAACTTCGTTTGCTGTTTCAAAAGAAGACAACCGCTACGTATTAACGGGTGTTTTTTGTCATCTATCTAATGGTAATGCTGTATTTGTGGGTACAGATGGCAAGCGTTTGGCGCGTACCTCTATTCCAACTGCTATGGAGCCAAATACAAATTTTGAGTGCATTATACCTTTAAAGGCTGTCGAAGAGATCCTTAAGTCGTTAACAGAAGAAAATGAGCCTGCATATTTTAGCGTTTTGGCAGACAAAATTGCTGTAGAGGCTAACGACTCAATTATTGTAAGTAAGCTGTTATCTGGCGATTATCCAGATGTTGACAGAGTAATTCCAACGCAGTCAAACTGTGTAGTATCTTTGCACCGCGAAGAGCTGACCTCGCTTCTTCGCCAGGTATCACTCTTTACTACCGACGATAACCAGTCAGCGCGTTTTACCCTTGCAAATGGTGAGATGCATGTAAATGCAACGACAATGGATGTAGGCGAGGGTAAGGTAAGCATGCCGGTAAGCTACGATGGTCAAAGATTTGACATAGCCTTTAATCCTCAGTACTTTATAGACATCTTGCGTCATAGCAAAAGTGAAACAGTATCTCTTGGATTTACCGATGCCTATAACCCAGGAATTATTGTGGACGGAGCACTTCTGCCAGCCCATAAAGAGCTTCCAAACCCACTTTTTGTGTTAATGCCACTTCGGCTTTCTGAAGAATAGGGTGTAATGTTTTTAAAACAGCTCTATGCGCGAAATTTTCGGAACTTCGAGGAGATCTCAGTAGATTTCATCGACGGCATAAACGAAGTAGTTGGCGATAATGCACAAGGTAAGACAAGCCTTTTAGAGGCCCTTTTTTTGTGCATGACCGCAAGCTCTTTTCGCTCGCAGCATCTAAAAGATCTTATCCGTCACTCCCAAAAAGGCTTTTTTGTTGAAGCTTGCTTTGAAAAAGCGGGCGTTGATCACCAAGTAGGCATTAGCTACGATGGTGAAAAGAGGCGTGTTTTTTTAAATGGCGCCCCTTGCGAGACGCCTACAGTGCTGCTTGGCCTTATGCCCGGTGTTGCCAGCACCCCTGATGACATAGCTGTTGTTAAAGGGCAGCCATCTATCAGACGTCGTTACCTAGATCTTATGATTGCCCAGATTGATCCTGTCTTTGTGCATCATCTTAGCCGTTTTATGCGCGCACTCAAGCAGCGAAATGTGCTGCTTAAACAAAAACAAATAGGTTCTATAGCATGCTGGGAAGAGGAGCTTTCACGATCAAGTGCCTACATAACAGTGCAAAGAAAGCGTGCTGTAGATTTTTTGGGGGCAAAAGCAGCCCAATTTTTTGCGGCATTTACATCTGAAAAGCTGACACTTGCCCTTAATTATACATCATCAGTGCGAGCTCTTGACGATGTAGAGCAGATGAGAGCCAATTTTGTGCAGGAGTTTGATAAAAAGCGCTCGCAAGAGGTGCATCTTGGCGTAACCCTTGTTGGCCCCCACCGAGATGATGTACAGATTATGATTGGCCAAAAGCCAGCCCGCGAGTTTGCAAGCGTAGGGCAAAGTGCCCTTGCAGCCTGTGCTATGCGCCTTGCTGAATGGCACTATCTTGAGCGAGAAACAAGAACGCGCCCACTTATGATTGTAGATGACTTTGGAAGTGCGCTAGATTCAACCAGAAAAAAGCTGCTTTTCACTGAACTAGGCACGCTAGGACAGCTTTTTATGTCATCGCACAGCTCACTTCAGGCCGGATCTAACACGCTTACTATCCATGATGGCAAGCTCATTGCCTTAGTCAATCAAGTAGCAAGTTATCGCTAATAGAGCCCAGTTCCTCATTTCGCTACTTATCTGGACTATCTGATTTTGTAGTAGGGGCTCTAAGATACTTTCTGTTTTATAGCTATTTTATAGAGCACATGAGATAGTAGCTTCCATATCTGAAGGTCTATAATGCCAAAATGCTTTTTTTTATTTGTGTTTGCGTGTAGCGCACTAAATTTTCTTGCGGCCGACGATGCTATTTATAAACATGTTGCGGAGCAAAAGAAGGATAGCAATCCATCTGGAATAGGGTTGCCACAATCTATACTTTATCCAACACAGCTTGCAAACCCCCGGCAAGTTGTTTTTGCCTGTGGTGTTAGGCTTAATGACTCGGTTGCAGGACAAGTATCTACTCCTATAACATTTGGAATGCAATTTCCTGTTTATCGATGGGTAAATATGGATCTTTTTTCCAAAACAGGAGATTTACAGCTTGATATTGAAGGTGCTGTTTTTGGAATTTTTAATCAAACCGCACGTGATAACACCCTTATTAACACCGAGTATTACATAGCAATTCCTGTAACCTTCGCTTCCAATAAATGGGCGCACCGAGTTCGTCTCTTTCATGTATCATCACATCTTGGTGATGAATATTTAAAGACCCATAAGCATGTAAAACGTGTTAATAAAAGCTACGAAGCGATTGATTATTCAGTCTCATACTTTGTTACAAAGGGGGTTAGGGTATTTATAGGACCAGGGGTAATATTGCATAGCGACTCTGAGATGTCTTTAAAACCACTTTATGTTGAATATGGCATGGACGTCCATTTTGATAAACAGATCAGAAAAGAGCTTTACGGACAGCCTTTTTTATCAGTCTATTTTGAAAATGCTCAGGACACCAACTGGAACATAAATGCGACATTTGCCGTTGGTTATGAATTAGGCAGAGTTGAGAAATTAGGAAGAAAAGCTCGCCTAACGTTAGAATATCATACTGGTTTTTCTGAAGAGGGTCAATTTAGTAGAAAGCGTAACGCATACGTTCAGTTTGGGCTTTCCTACGGATTCTAGATGCCGTTAAGATGAGATAGTGTTGAAGAAAAGCGCTGTCGCACTAAGGCGACAGCGCTTTGGTATCACGAGAGCTATCCTCTAGTCATGAAAATAGTTATGTTCCAGGAATAGGACATTCAATCACTTTTGACAAGAAATTTTAGAGGAAGTACCGCTCCAGCTTTCCCTTCTCCATGGGGAAGGGAAAGCTGGAGCGGTGCTTCCGTGGTGCTTTTCTGCTTAAAAGTTGATGTTTTGTCTTGA
>JBGSSB010000047.1:0-24896 GCA_041737255.1 Chlamydiales bacterium
GTATCGATGCGGAACACGGGGGCGGATCAACTCGTAGTAGTGTAGAAGTCCTTGTAATGAGGATGGAGCGAAGGAGTTGACTTGTTCACTCCTTGGATAGGAGGTCAATCGAAAGAAAGGAGCCTCCTAAACAAAGAGAGCGCCCGGTGGGGTGTAGAGAGCAAGAAGAGCCGTATGAATCGAGAGATTCACGTACGGATCTGTGAGAGCCCAAGGGTGAGATTCCCTTGGGCCACTCGACTTACGGTTTTGACACCTTCATAAAAATTTTCATAGCGTAAGTTCTAGAGGAAGAATGGCTTAAATAGTGGAATATCGGCTCAAATTTTTTTTTGTTGACGCTTGATTGGTGAATGGGTACTGTTATTTTTATCAAAAACAAAGAAAATACTGTTTTTGTCCAGGTCAAATTTAAATGATTGTAACAACAGAAATTACCAAGGAAAAAACATGAAAATGTTAACTAAAGCACTTATGCTGAGCTCGCTGCTTGGCATGGCTTCTTTTACTACTGCAGATGCAGCAGTGCCTTTATCACAGCAAGTGCCAGAGTACCCTTCAGGCTTCCCAACAGGGGCAGGTGGTGCGATCAGCAACGATATACTTGTTATTACGGGACATGCGGATATTCAACAGATCCAAAAGCAGTTGGATTGCGGCATCAATACGGGCAGTGATCGATATACGGCAATTGAAATTCCACAATTGCCTGGGCAGGGGGCTTTGATTGTAGCTGCACGAATGGATGGACTATTCCTTGATAATCAAACAGAGCAATTGGTATCCAACCAAGAGTCAGTATATGGCCTTGCATTTGTTACTCAAGCCATAAGAGAAAGTGACCAACAAATCATAGTTGTAGAGCTTTCGTACGTCGGAAATTATATTGAATTTGTCAACGATGTGTTTCAGACTCCAAATTCACCCATTCAAATTAATGCAAAACAATTTAATTTGAACGTGTGCCAGAATCTTCGTAAAAAAAGCAAAGATTTTAAAATTGAGGTAAAGGCAAAGAATAATTTTCATTTTTGTTTAAAGCTAGAAACACCAAATACAGTGCCAGAAGTAACCCAGCGTCAAATTTTAGATGTTAGGAATGATCCTAATTCTATCACAGTTGTGCTTCAGAATGATGCACGAGCTATAAATATTCCGCTAGATGGCCTAAAAAAAATGACCAAAAAGCTGAAAATGCCCTATGGTGGATATGTTAAAATAAATGGCATACTCTCGATGAGACTAGAGCGTGAGCAAGTTGTGCAGGTATTTCCCTATCCAGTAACTCCCTAGTAATACTTGCAGTCTCCCGTGACAGCGGGAGACTGCGGTTAAAAAGAAAAAAAGCGTCCGGGGGCCCCTTTTATGTATGTGGGGGTATGTGGGGGCAGGTCCCTGCGATGTGCGATTATCGAAATAAAAAGTTACATTTCTTCTTTTCACTAGAGATCTGTTGTGGTCTGTTTTATTGCGAATGCGGTACTTTTTTTATTTTTTTTATTTTCTTGAAAGCTGATGGCAGCATATAGTCTCAAAAAAAATGGAGACACTTATGACACATGCAATCACTGACTTAAATAATTACCTGTGGCTGTCGCTTGAAAATGCCGTCACACCTTTGCCTCAAGGGTCAAATGAATCGAGAATTATTCATGTACTGCCGGCTTTTGTTCTTCTGCCAGGGGCGTTGATAACAGGCTGTGTCGTATCAGTTATAGGTGTAGCTACCTATGCAGCAAGCTTCTTTTTGCCACAGCAACAACCCGATCCTGTGAAAGATTTTTCGGCCGTTTGCAATGATTCTCGCCTTTGGAAAAAGTTGGGCAACATTGAAGAGCAGGTGCACCTTGGTCAAAGTAACCCGAAATTTCTTTTTGGTGCAGCAACAGCCACCTATCAAGATTCTGGATCTGTCAGCTGTCCAGATTCTCAATGGGTCGAATGGGAACAAAAGAAGCTTCCAGAAGATAATAGATCTAAAGAGAGTGCTTCATTATTTACTCTTTATCAAACAGCTGAGGGGATGAAGTCGATTACCGATAGACTCCATAAATTAGGTGTGAACTCTTACCGGTTTTCACTTGAATGGAGCCAGATTCAGCCTACTGCAGATGTATTTGATTTAGGAGCATTGCGAGTCTATGTCAATTTTTGTAAGCATTTGAGAGATGAAGGTATTAGCCCAATGGTTACCCTACTTCATTTTTCTGAGCCTAAATGGTTTCATGATCTTGGCAGCTTTGAAAAAGATGAAAACATCGACCATTTTGTACACTTTGCAAAAAGCGTGTTTCCTGTGTTGACTGAGGGGTATAAGGGTAAACCTCTTGTAGAGCACTTTTGTTCCATCAATGAACCGGCCGTTGACACGACGTTTCGCTACATAAATGGTGACTTTTCTCCAGGACATTTTTTGCAGTTTGAAAAGGCAGGAAACTTTCTTAGAACTACTCTAAAGGCTCACACGGTTGTTTACAAAGCTCTTAAAGAGATGAAGCCTGATGTGCAGATTGGCATTGTTCATCCCCGCTTTTCATGTATCGCTAAAAACCCTTTGGTTTACCCATTTCTTCGGTATTTAAATAGACTTACAAACGAAACAGCACTTAACTTTTTTAAGACAGGCACGTTTCAATTTAAGATGCCATTCTTGTGTAACATTGTTGAAGAGGGGCTTGAGCCAAAAACAGACTTTGTGGGGCTGCAGTACTATTTCCGTCCGCTTATCGGGCTAACTGGCTCTACAAGCTACCACGAGCCTATGACTGAAATGGGCTTTAGAGAAGATCCCGAAGGTCTTTATGTGGCGATGAAAGAGGTCTATGACGCCTACCAGGCGCCTGTCATCGTTACTGAAAATGGGATATCTACACATGATGATGTCCAGCGATCTCGTTATATGATACGAGCCCTTTATGCAGCACAAAGAGCTGTAGAGGAAATTGGTGAAGAAAATCTTAAAGGGTATTATGTCTGGTCATTTTGTGACAACTTCGAGTGGCAAAAGGGGTTAAATCCTCAAAGGTTTGGCGCGTATTCTGTAGAGGATAGCAACTCAGGACGTGTTTTTGCTACAGATCCCAAGCCCGGTATGGATACCTTCATCAAGGTGACAAAAGCATGGAGCCAGGCGAATCAATAAGAGCTTACAAGCTAAGATGTGAGTGGGATTGTGCGCTATGCCTAGTGTAGGCATACTTGCAATTCTACTCTTAATTTTTACAGAAACCGTTGCCAGCTATTGACTTATGTGGTATGCGGAACTGTATGACGAAGTCTATTTTTAATGATACAACTTATCGAGCCCTGCGCTCCTTGCAGACTGATTTAGAATCGGTGCAGGGAAGCTTTTGCTTAAAAGTTGTAGGTCATGGCGATAATAAACACGTAGTTGTGGTCGAAGGGCGTTTTTTAAGCTGGCTTGCGTCAGTTGCAAGTAAGCTCGGCTTTAAACGATACGATTTATGTGAAATTGGAAATGTTGTAGCAAAACAGTATGAACACCTCGAGAATGTTCCAAGAGCTGACTTAAGTAAGTTTTCATCCAGGAAGCTTACAGATACCTGTAAGCGAGTTTCTAGCTGTTTTATTCATTGCATAGATGACAAACCCCTTAAGTGTAGAAATAAATCGATTGATGAAAAATCATGGAAAGACCTCAAGCAAAAAATTAGCGGTGTAGTCCAAAATTTAGAGGCTCCTCAAGAACAAACTTCTAAAAAACTTAGCATCAATCCAAATGCAGACATTAAGCCAATGGCCTTGTCAAAACAAATTGGACAGACAGATTTAGAGGCTTTTTTGCAAAAAAATAAGATTCAAATTGCCCAGCTGTTTGGAGCTGATTTTGCAGAGGAATTTAAGGGCATTGGGGGCAATGCTGATCAGTTAGCACATTTGAAAGAGCGCGTTAGCCTCTATATTAAACGCCTTTGTGGAACATCTGAAAGCCCAGGAGAGTTAGAGCAGCTCAAAAAAGTAGGTGGTGGAATATGGCGAGCTAGTCGTATTCAGACCAAGGGGACAATTGAAGAGGCTTCGTATTACTTAGTTACTGCAGCGATTATTACTTTCAATGCTGAGAAAGCATCTCTTGCCGATTTTGAAAAAATATTGCCAAAATTTGTGGCGGCACAGAGTCTTCTAGATGTAAATGGGGTGAAAAAATCTTCACTTCCTCAGATGATCAAGCAAAAGGCACTTTTGCTTCTTGATCTTGAAGCTGCTGCACAGAAAAAGGGAGATAGAGAGCTAAAAGGAAGAATAGCGCAACTATCGCCTTACACTGTTTCTAAGATGGAGCTAACAGATTTGGTTGATCAGGTTAGAAAGCTTAACTCTGAGTGGCTTGACGGCTGTGAAACAAAGCTTGAGGATATTGCTGAAGATCCTATTGCAGCTGTTGCTGAGATAGCGCAAGAAAGGGTTCTTTCAGCAGATGAAAAAGAGGCCTATCTTAACAAAACTGTTGAGCTTTGTAAGCCTCTCTTTAGTCAGCACCTTGACATTGATATCGATGCGCTACTTGAAAAGTGTAAAGATGTCGACAGCAAGCTTAGGGTATTAGCCAATGTATTGCTGGATGACGAAAATGAGGCAAAGTTTATAAAGTTTATGAAATATGGACCTGAGGCTGCGGTTAAAGGGACTGTTGCAGGTGTTCCCTATCCCATACCAGAAAACAGCTTGGCATATGCTTTTTATGAGAGCATGTCCAACAACCTTTATGGTCATCAAGCTTTACAGTCTGGGGGTTCTTTACAAGAGCGCCTTGAAATGCTGCAAGATTTTGCCCTCTATCTTAATGAAGCACATATGCTTTGCTATGGCTGCTTGGATAACTACGGATCTGTCTTTGATCAGGCTCAGGGCAAGCGTGCTTTACTGCTTTTGGAGCTTAGGAGCTACCTTGAAAAAGCGGGCCTAAAAGAATCGGCTCTTTGGACTAAGCTTGCAGGCGATGATCTTATGTTTGGGGCAAAAAATAGGCTTTTTTCTTCAGAGCGCCTGCTAGGTGTGAAAACTAAAGAAATTAAATTAATTTTTGATTTGATTCCAAAAAATAATAGAACCGCAAGTTTTGATGAAGAGTGGGAGCAGCACTTTAATGATCTGATCAAATTTGAAGAGAAAATTTCCAGCGAAGTTCTTCAGACGCCGAAGAATGCAGGATATTTAGAAAGAAGCATTTACGAGTCTGCTCGAAAGAAAATTCAACAAGGAGAGAGTGTTCGAGAGGGGCGTTATTTGCTCGATCTTGGTCATAAAGATGAAGCTGTTAAAAAGCAGGCCGAGCGTGCTGAGGTTCTTTTATTGTTGAATCAACTTCTAGTTGCCGCAGAGGAGCATATGAGTGCACATCAAGACCCAAGAGCAGAGAAGCTCTTTGCTCAGGTGCGCGAGGCTATAGCATCGATACGCCAAGAACTTTATGGTGACAAAGGGCGAAATGAGGGTTTTTCAGAAAAGAGATTTTCATCGATTTCGAAAGAGGAATTAGCTGACCTTACAAATGAGTGCCTTGAGATTCTTCGCCCTCTTCAAAACAGCCGGCTTGATCGCTCAATTCGATGGACAGAGTTTGTAAAATATAAGCGCGAGATCTCACGAAAAGTACAGTAGCTTTTTTGCGGCTATGTAGGGTATTTTATTTTTCTTAGGGCGGTCTCTTGTTCGTTTAGATCTATTGAGAGTTTGTTATAGGCAAAACATGACTCGTCGTGTAGTTTGTAGTAGAAGGTTTTGATAAAGGCGATTTTCATCCTGATTTCTACTTTTTCTTCGGGCTTTAAATTGGGGTTTGCAAGGTCTTTAGTTAGCGTTTCAACTTCAGCTATCTTGTCTGCTTTTTTCTTTTTCTCTATTTCAATACAATTTTTTATCTGTTGCTGTTGCTGTCCAACAACAGTTATGTAGTCGCCTTGTTGCTTGGGATCTGTTGAGAACTTCCTAAGCACCTGTAAGTGTGCTTCTAGCTGCGTTTCGCCAACTTTTTCAAGTGTGAGCGTTATTGCATCTTGCATGTAGATATGCCATTCGGGGGGCATCGGGCTTGCATCTATTCCTGCAAAGGCTCGTTGGTTTTGCTCGGGTAAAAACTGTTTTAAGGCAGAAAATTCGGCAATAAGTGCGGCTCGTTCGGTCTCTTGTGAGTCGATAAGCGATGCTCGATCTTTAAAAGACTGCAGATGTGATGTCAGCTGTTTTTGTAGCGCGGCAAAATCGGATCCGAGCTGCTTCTCTTCTTGCTCTAACTTACTGAGTTGGGTGGTGTTTTTATCTTTATAGACATTCTTGGCAATGTTTGTTTTGCACTCTAATATTTTTTTCTTTACGTCCTGTATCTTTTCTTGTTTTTCATCACGCTCTTTACGTACATTTTCGTAGCGGATTTGTAGGCCCGAAAAGCGACTGATGTTGGTTCCTAATCTCTTATTGTACACATCAATCTTGTCGGCAATTTCGTTAAGTTTTTTCTCGCAGGTTGAAATAAGTGTATCTTTAGAGAGCTTGGATCTTGTCTGCTCATTGCGAAATGATGCCTGTACGATAGTTTCAAGGCTGTTAAAGCGGGATACGACACTTTTTGAGTTAACTGTATCTCCACTATCTAGCTTAACGAGCATTTCTTTAAATAGATCAAGGCTCGATTCGAGCTGAGGCTGAGCGATCAAGAAAGAAATCAATGAAACTTGCTCTTCCTTTGAAAGATTTGAAAATTCTTCTGCAGTAAACAATAAAAACTGCGATTTTTGCTGCGGACGAAGTTCGTTAAAGCAGCTAGCCAGAGTCTCCAAAAGTCGCTTTTCTTGAAATGCTCGGGCGGGGATATCATCAGATGTATTTCGTTCTTTTCTAAGAAGTGCTGATTCCAACTTATCTAAATCAAGGCCGTTATATTTGAATTGAGCAACAAGATCGCTGCGATAGGTTTTAACAATCTGAAGGGTCTGTAGTATTTTAGTGGTACTTTCTTTAGCAAGGCTTGCTGGTGTAAGAAGTGCTTTTTCGTGTGGTTCTAGGGTGCTGTAGAGGGAAAGAAGCTTTGCGAGATCTTTGTTAGCAAGACCTGCTTTTAGTTTGTGGAAGCGTTTAAGGCTAAATGTTGTTTCATCGCCCTCGTACTTTGTTTCACGAAAGGCTTGGCTGTGGGTTATGGCAAAAAGGATATCATCTTTTTGGTCTGATGTCATTTTTCCAAATTCCCATACAGAGAGAATATCTACTTCTTTGCGACTATCGATTGGAAGTGAGTTGAATTTTTCAATAATTTTGCGCTTGTTTTGTCTCTCGATAGCGGAGAGCCCAACTTTTTGCTGCACGAGGTCTATAATTCGCTCTTGTTTTTCAGGAGCCAGGCTGTCGTAGTAGCTTGGGCTTATATTAAGCTTCTCGTATGTTGCAAGTTTGTCATAGGCAAGAAGGGTGAGTCTTGCTACTTTTTTCTCATCTTGAAGAGTGAGTATGTTCTTGCCAACTTGAGGACCATTTTTTTGTAAAAAAAGCTGATCTGTTTGTTGTAGCTTGTTTGAATCGGTTGCTACTGCGATAAGGTGTTGTTGTTCTTGTTTTGATAGCTGTAAAAAATTATCCACCCTTTGGTTGAAGACATAGCGACCGGCTGCAAGCCACCCTAAAACACTTTGCCCATAGGCTCCAACACCTTTGCTTTTTTCGTGAAACCAAGTGCCGGCCTTGTCTACTTCGGCATAGGATTGATCCGCAAGGCTGTAGAGGAAATCTTGTGCTGCCGGGGCTATATGGGGGGCGGTTGTGCGTGCAAGTGGAACTGCCAGTAGTCTTAGTACTTCCGGAAGAATTAGGAATCTTCCACTTGCTAGCTTCATCAAAGAGGTTCCGTTTGCTAAAATACTCAGGCCGGCTCCAACTGTACTTCCTTTTGCGCTTTGTTCTTCTTTGCTAAGCAGTGTAAGCGATTTTGCTCCAAGAGTGGTCATCGCTTCACTTGTAAGGTCGCCTAACATATTTCCTTCTGCTTTTACTTGAGCTTCTAAGAACTGCTGGCTACCATGTGCAATGTGATAGGCGGCATTCAAGGCAAGAGCCATTTCTTTTACTTGAGGTTCAACGCCTTCAACGTAGGCTTTTGCAGCGGATTGCGCCGCTTGCGTTTCAAGAAGGTAGCTTGTAGCAGTAGTGTGGGTGTCGTAGAAGTTGTTTAAAACATCCATTGCCAGCGTTGCTTGCTGCTGTGCAGCCTCTGCCTTTGCAAGATTCACTTGGGTCTTTTCGGCAAGATTAAGATAGGTTGCAATTTTCTCAGGGATTTTTTGTTCTTGACCGAACAATTCCTTAACAGCTTCCGCGGCACTTGTGGCTCCTGTCTTTATACTCTCTCCCATAGCTCCAAGGGTGTCTTCTACCTTTTCTTTGGCATTAGCTAGTTTTTGTGAGGTGCCAGTTGCTGTATCTACAATTGCTCCAGCTTTACTCCAAGAACCTAGCATTTTTGCCCATCTGGTATCCGAAAGCCACTTTGCAGGTGCTGATTCAGCCAGCCAGCTTTTGATGCCGCCTGTAGCTACTTGCGTTTTCACACCTACCTTATTAAGTGTTTTGGCCATATTAGTTGCCCGCAGGGCTTCAGCAATTTTAGAGGATTCTTCAATGGAGTCTGCGGCCCAAGGAGCTTTGCCCGTTCTAAGAGTGCTTGTAAGGCTTTCAAAAAACTCCTTACTATTTGGTGGTACTCCGATAATTTGTGCATACTCTTCCCATAGATATGGCTGCTGTAGAAAGAGGGCAACTTCAGAGTTGCACACAAAAAGCTTGCCAGCCTCTTCCGGTAGGCGGCACATCTCTTTTGTCGTTTGTGTAAGAAGCTCTCGCATGCCCCGGCTTCGTTCATTCCACTCTCGCACAGCTTGTGTGCTGCCAGGAATTTTTTGTGCCGCATCTCCCAGGCTTTTAAGTTCTAGTATCTGTTTTGCAAGGGCGCTAACAGGGGCTTGCACTGTTTCAAGCGCTCGGGCTGCTGCCGGAAGCGCCGAAACAAGGCCTCCTGCCACGGTAGCAGGCACTGCTCGGAGTGCCTGTTCAATAGCGCCTTGAGTGGAAACCTCAACCATTGCGCTAACGGCGTAGCTGCCAGCTGTTGAAGCAAAGCCTCCGCCATATCTGAGGGCGCCTCCAACTAAAGGGATACTGCCAACAGCATAGCCAACGTAAGGCATAACTCCAGCAAGTGGAGCAAGAACAGGAACGAGTGGCATAAGCAGTGGCAACACCGGTGCCACAAGAAGTGCCGTATCTACAGCTGTTGCACTTAATTTTACAACATTCTCAACCCAGTTTTCAAAGGTGCTGGCCCCTTTAGAAAATCGAAGATAGCCATCTGATGTAATCAAAGGTTTAAAGAGGGAGTGGTTGCGTAGAGGTGAGTCTTTAGCTATTTGAATGCCGTGCGGCTTTACAATATAGCCTACGCCTTTAAGGAGCGTCCAGCTAGCGACCCCAAGCGATCCGGCTACCATGACTCGACCCGCACTGCCTGCCCAATCAGAGATGACTTCTAAAGGGCCAACCCCAAGACCTATGGCAGCGTCGATTTTTGCTAAATCAAGAGCGGCTGTGTCTCTTTGGGTGCTATCTACTGGTCTTTGTGGCTCTTTTTGTTCTGTTTGCTTTGCTTCTCTTGCTTTAAATAAATCTCTTTGCTCAATCAGCCAGTTAACGAGCTTCTTGACTTGCTCTTGTTCATCCCCTGAAACAGTGTAGAGCTTTTGTTGTTGTTCGTGGATTAATGAATCAAGTTCATCTTTTGTTGTTGGGCAGATAAAGACAGCATTTTGTGCAAACTGAGCTAGAAGTGAAAATTTTTCCTCTTTAGAAAAGAGGCCATCGTAGAGTTTTAAGAGAGGTTTAATTTCAAAATCATCAGTGAGGTTTTGCACATCGCCACTTGCTCTATGGGCGACGTAGTCAAAGTTGCGGCTCTCTTTGCGACTTGTGTGGCCTTCATCTATTTTTTGCTCTATAGCAGAAAAAAGTAGTTTTTTGTTTTCAAGGGTAAGTTCTCTAAACTGATCAATCGAAAGAGAAAGCATTTTTTCTTTATGTTTGGCGGGCAAGGAGTTAAATTTTTGTAGTATGAGGCTTTCAACTTCGAGGCGCAGTTCTTGAGGAATGGTTCCCCAGTCGCCTTCGGCATGCACATGGCGAAGCTGTGGGCTAAGAAGTAGCGCTCGTTCATCGGCTGTAAGCTTTGAGTAGGTTTGTACGATAGAGTAGAGTTTTAGTTTTTCAGCTTCTTCAAAGCGGTTAAATATCGATGGGGTCAGTATTTCCTTTTCGTTAGGAGGAAGGGCTTTATAGATAGCCATAAGCTGCTGGAGGGCGATTTCGTCAGTAGCCTTACCCTTTTTTAGCGCATCGACAGCTTTGGTGAGCTTTGTTACTAGAGCTTGAGAGATGTCGTGGCTTTTTGTATTGAGCACGCAATAAAGTATATCGTTTTGTGTGTCGTTTGATGCGTCGCGAAATGCTGTGACATCACGGCCTGTTGCCTCGGTTGCAGCTGGCAGTGGCTTTTTTTGTTGGATTACTGGGGTGTCGTGCACTGTTGTAAAGCAGTGCCAAATACTCGATGAGTAAGAATCAAGACGGTCAGATAAGTTCTGTAGTGCCTCTTGGGGTCTTTCTGGGTGATGCCATACTCGCAGAGAATGGTTTTTAATTGGCTCTGCTGCATACCTAACTGGAGTGACAATGGCTTTTTTGACAATCCAAAAAAGAGGCGATGCGCCCATTTTGACCAGTTCAAAAAGTCCACCATAGGCCTTTCTCCATAGGGCCGTATTTTGTTCTGAAAATTTCTTTTCTCCTTTTTCGATGGTCATAAGGGCATCGGTTCCTGCCTCTGTCATTGTCGTAACAAATCCGGGTAAAATTGAGGTAAAGACTCTTCCTCCCCATTTTACACCAGTCAGCACTCCTTGTGCTGTGTCGCTTTGGGCAGACCGCACAGCATCTGCATGTCCTGTAGAGGCATCAACAATATGGCGGCCTGCGGGTATGGCTCCCTGAAGTGCCCGTGCTGCATGTCCTGCATCTATTGCCTTTTCAATTTTACTAAAGACGGTGTGCACTGTGCCAGCTACTACGTATCCCGCACCTGCTAAGAGTTTCATAAGTAATGGATCTGCAGCAACGGAACCTACTTTAGGTATGAGAGCAACGACATTGAGAGGAACCATAATGGTGCCTTTAGCTGTAGAGACTACAGCGCGTTTTGCTAGGGATTGCTCTGTTGGTTGGTATGAGGGGGGTTGGCCTAGGCTGTCTGCTCCTAACATAGTGGGCTCCCTGAGCTATTTGTTCTTTATCCTTATTATAAACAAATAATTATAAATTGCATAAAAATTATTGTAATTCGGGGGGGGGGGAGGGGAGGAACACGGGGGGTGTTTTTTTGGGGAAAATTGTTAAGTGTTGATGGTTAGCGAGTTATGTTTTTTTGATGATTGATAATGCGCTCTTTGGCTTGCTTAGTGTGATAAGAAAACTCTTCGGCAAGTGCTTTATCGTTTGCTCTCAGCCAGTTGAGGATTGGGTCAAGTCTTTGAAAGTCCTTTTCTAGGTAGGCAGGATCCGAGCTTTTTTGTGAGCGCTTAAGGGTGCCAAGATCTATATAGATGGCTCTATTTGCTAAAAAGCCCACGTTGTTATGCCTAATGAGCTTGCCATCTGGGTTTACGATGCCAAGAGATGCTCTTTGGACAAATAGGTCTAGTAACTGGTTGAGGCGATCTCGGAGTTCTTCTTTTTTATTTTCTTTAAGCAAAGCTTTTAAAGTGGCAAAGCCTCCCTGTGCCTTTTTTTGGAGTACAAATGGGTGTTCATCTATGTCAATAGTGTGAGTAAGCCCGAGGCGATCTATAAGGGTTACGGGTTGCATAAGTTCTTTTGAGGGGTTTATATGCAGTAAAAGCACTCCGGTTTGTTTTTGAAGTGGGTCTTTAGCAAGTGATAGGCTGTTGAACATACGTGTACGTCGGGCGTTTCTTTCTGTAAGGTCATCCTGGCGTAGTCTATCTAAGAAGCTTGGTAGCCATATATTTTTGTAGGTGTCGCTTCTGTTAATGCGGCCACATTTGACAAATTTGAGTACCCAGAGGCCATCGTTACTTTCAAAGATAAAGCTTTGTCTTCCTTGGCCAAGATAGCTAAAGGGCTGATCTAGAATTTTTTTTGCTTGCTGTAGCTCTTCTGGGCTGTTAGGTGTGGCTGCGTCAGTAGATGGCCATTCGTTGAGTGTGATGTTGTCTTTAGAAAAGTTGCCATTGATTTCGGAAAGTGCCCAAACCCCTATGCCGAGAAGAAGGAAAAGGTAGAAGAGTTTTTTCATGTAAAATATACGCCAGGAAGGGGTTAAGTTAGAAAAATTCTAACAAATGCCCCTCTTAAACGAAAAGCGAATACATTGCATATGTAGGGGAATAGCATTTAAATTTAAATATTTATATACTATACTGAAGTTGGAAGAGGGTCTTAGCCTAGTAAAAGTGGAGGTTTTTATGTCTTTGCTCGATAGATTTTCAAATGCAGCTGGGGGTGGGTGGAGAGTAGGAAACGATTGTAACATTCAATTTTCTGCAAAAACATTTAAGGCTTCACCAAGCACAAGAATACAGGTGAAAATTGAAGGTCGTCAAGTCACATCGCAGAGCTTTCTTAAAGGAGTTATTGACGCGATTGAAAAGGACCCTCAACTATCTGATAAGTTAAAGAAACTAAAAGATAACGAATCTATAAAAGTTATTATTGGCAAGAATGGTGTGGAGTATGAGCTTGCAAAAGCTGCTAAGCACAAGCAAATAGTAGAACGTGTAGAGCGCGCAAGTTCCGCTACAATCAATAAGCCTGCCCTCGGTAAAGGTCCACCTCCACCCATTAATCGGAATACAAAGCCCAAGCCGCAAGATACAAAGCAAAAAGAGCCAATGCGCCAAATAGCTGATCCAGCAAATAGAAGACCTCCTCCTCAATCAAAACAAGCGCAAAAAAAAGAAGCAGAGCGTGAAGCAGATATATGGAGACGTCTGGAGGAAGATGGAGAAGTTGATCTCGGCTAACGTAAAAGGTTGCCTGATTCGCGAAGCAAGCTCAAATACTCCAAGCCTAAGCAACTAGTGGAGTCACTTAGGCTTGCTTCTGTCGTAAATTTTAGGCTATCCCAGAGCGTTGAGTTGGTCCTGGATCCACTGGCTTGTCGGATTGCCAGCTGGGGCCTGTTCAACGGGAGCTGGCGCAGGCAGTGCAGGTTGAGTATGGGGCGCTACTGTTGCTTTTCCAGAGTAGGGCTTCTCATTTATAGGTATAAAAGTAGGCTCATATGGCATGTGGGGGGCGAAATTGTCAATTTGATGAAATTGTCTAATGTCAATTTTATAGCCATTTAAAAATTTATCGAGCAGTTCCCAGGTTGAAATATTAATGTTTGCGCTTTGCCAGTAGGGGTTTACAACATTTAAAGGAAGGTTCACAGCTTTTGATGTGGCAAAGCAGAGTCCCTTTTTGTTTTTAGGTTGCCAGTTCCAGTGCCACTCGCCTTCTAGTATATTGGGGTTTGTATACTTTGCTTTTTTTAGTACGCGGCGTAGGTCCTTTTTGCGGTAGATGGTTACATCGGTACTGTTAGGGTAGTCCCAGCTTCCTGATGCAGAAGGGTCAGTAAACTTCCAGGTAAAGATGCCATGGCGAAGGTCCTTCCCATTTGGAACACCTGTGTGAACAGGTTCTAATGACTGGGTAATAGCGAGGGTGTTTTTGGTGATGTTTTTGCCAAGGCGAAGTGAGAAAAACCAAGCTTTATATTTTTTTAGCGCATTGGTGCACTCTACAAGATTCACTTTGTCTGTAAGGATAATGTCATCTACAGCAAACATGATATAGGGTGATTTTGATTTTTTGCTGAACACATGTTTGTTCACAAGTCGTTTAAAATCGCGCTCGGGGTGTCTGCCTTGTTGATGTCCCTGAACGTAGCTAAAGCGCTGAAATACTTTTTTGTAGCCTTTATCAAAGCGTTTATCGGTGCAGCGATAGATTACGTGTATGCGGTGAGGGTTACTTAAGTAGGTTTCTACCGATTCTAAAAAGGCGTAAAGCTGCATGGGGCGATCGTATGAAAATACCACTAGGTCAACTTGCTTTTTGCTCCAGCTACTATAGTTTATTTTTTTCTTAGCTGCATGGCCCTGAAGGCAGCATGTTAAAAGACATAAAAGAGATATAATAAATTTCATAACAGTCCACTAAAATAGTTGTTTAAGTGCAGGATATCTTGGTAGCTCTTTAATATAGCTAGATACTTCATCCATCAAAGGTTTTCGTATAAAAAAATCGTTGTTGCCTGTGTTTACTCGGTACACATACATCACCTTTTTTTCAAAGTAGATGTGTCCATCTGAGGCCATTTCAAACATGGGGTGCATCATCCCGGTATCAGAGACAACGGAAAAAAACTCACCGTTATATTTCAGATCAGATTCTTTGATGTTTTGAAAAAGCTTGGCATAAAAGGTGCGCAAGGGGTAGGCGACCCAAGTGTACTCACGAAAGCTGCGGTTTATAAGGACATCAGCAGGAAATGCGTGACATGAGTCATTATGCCAGCCCGGAGCATCCTTGGGTGTTGCTTCATAGTTGCCGTAGGTTATCCATATATTTTTATTGCGATAGTTTTTTGCTACCTGGCCCAAAACTGTTTTGTCTTTGAGTAAATCATCACCGTCTAGTTGTACAACAACTTTATGAGGTGCTACAGCATGAATCGCATAAAAAAGGTTCGCCATGGCTCCAATGCGTTGCTTATTGTGTACAATAACAGATCTTTTTTGCATTTTATATTTATATATCATGCGCTCGGCTTCTGCTCCGGTTCTATCTGTGGAGGCATCATTGAGGTAGATTAGTTGCCATTTTGGATACTCTTGTTTGAAAAGAGACTTTAGGTTTTCTTCCACATACTGTTCGTTATTGTAGGAGGGTATGACAACAACAATTTCCACGTCGTCATGGCGCGCGTGAAAGGCTGCGCTGAGGTAAGAAGAAAAAAGGAGGCAAAATAGCAGTAGGTTCTTTTTCATTAAAATAAAGTATTAATAGGTTTGTAACGGCTCATTCGTCGTATGTGCTTATCCATTTTTAATATCAGAGATTGGTTTTTTTTAGCATCATTGATCGGTGTTTGGTAATTATAAATATAAAGATCTTCATGTATGTACCGTATGTGACCGCGCGAGGACTGCTCTAAAGCCGGAAACATAATGGCAAGATCGCAGGCCATAGGCACAAATTTTCCTTTATACATAAAGTGTTTTTTCTTGATGTTCTGAAAAAGTTTTGCGTAATAGCTTCGAAGATGGGATGTTACCCAGGTATAATCCCTAAATGCATTTTTTTTGACTACCCAGTCGGGAAGAGGGGCGCAAACGCGTACAAAATCATCAGGCTCAGGTCTATAGCTTCCGTAGGTCATCCATACGTTTTTATCTGCGTAGACACTAGCAAGCGTCTCCAAAACTTTAGGATGTGCTAGACGGTCATCTCCATCTAAGTTTACTACGACATGTTGTGGGTTAATTTTATTGATCCAGGTGTAGAAATTTGCCATGGCGCCCACATTTTTTTTGTTGTGAACGACTTGTATTTTGTGGCCTAGGTTAAAGTGGCGAACATAGGCATCGACAAGTTCTCCTGTGCGATCTGTTGAGCTGTCGTTTATGTATATGGCTCTCCAGTAGGGATATGTTTGTGTTCGCAATGATTCAAGATTGCCCAGGCAGTACTTTTCGTTGTTGTAAGACGGGATAACAACAACAAAATCTGTTTGTCCTGGCATCGTTGCTTCAAGGTCTATAAACCAAGAGCTTATAAAGCAGAGGGCTAAAAAAAATGGCAAAAGAAGTGGCTTTTTCATGAAGCACCTTTGTTTAGTGAACGTGCTTGCGGTACTCTTTAAGTCGAGGCACTTTCTCAAGTTTTTTCATTATGTTTATTCCTAAGTCGATATGCTTAGTCATGAATTTAGAAAAAACCATTTCACTGGATTTTTTTGTTTTATAGCCAGCGGGCTTTACGGGAAGATCAGAGATGAGGAGCAGCGCTCCCAGAGGTAACCGGTGAGCATAGCTTGCAGCGAAGAGTGTAGCGCACTCCATTTCAACGACTTGAGGACGCGTTTCCTGTAGGCGTTTGCGAAATTCTGGATTAAATTCCCAAAAACGCTTGTTAGTTGTGTGCGTGATGCCAATGTGGTAGTGAATTTTTTTCTTTTCCAAAAATGCGGAAACTTCTTTTTGTACTGTAAAGTTTGCCATGGCAGGTACTTCTGGTGGAAAGTAAAAATCAGAGGTTCCATCTCCTCGGATGGCAGCTACGGGAACAAAGTATTCACCTATTTTATAGTCGTCACGAAGGCCGCCACACATCCCCAATAAGAGCATTCCGTAACAAGGTAAAAAGGCACATAGATCCATTACTAGAGCAGCAGCAGGGGATCCAATTTTAAAATCTAGTATTGTGATGCCCTCTTTAGGGGCATGAGCTACCTTAAACATTGATCCTTCTATGATGGGGCATTTGTATTTATGGGCAAAGGCATCTACATAGCGAGGAAAGTTTGTAAGTAAGATCCATGGCTGAAAATCTTCAATGGCAGAGCCAGAGTAGCGTTCTAGCGTTTCAAGCGCAAAGGTCTTGCGCTGTTCGGTCTCGTGATAGAATTCATCCCCTACTGTCATAGTCATCCTTTTAGCAAAATACTATTTATATACAGAAAGCGTGAGGCAGTTGCAAGGATTTTTACATTAGAGTATACTTACACCTTTATGTACCCAATAACTGTAAGAGATTTCTCATGGCACAAGTCAGCACAAACGAATTTAAATCAGGCCTTAAAGTTGAAATGGAAGGCCAGCCCTATACCATTGTCAGTAACGAATTTGTAAAACCCGGAAAAGGCCAAGCCTTTAATCGCGTCAAGCTAAAGCACCTTATGACAGGGCGTGCACTTGAAAGAACATTTAAGTCTGGCGAAAAGTTAGATATTGCAGATATTTCTGAAGCTAAAATGCGCATGCTGTACAAAGAGCCCGACGGCGTAGTATTTATGGATGACGAAAGCTTTGATCAGCTCAAAATTACAAACGCACAGATAGCTGACAGCAGCCAATGGCTTAAAGAAGATCTGCTTTATGAGATCATCTTTTACAAAGGTGAGCCTATTACTGTTGAAGCGCCAACATTTCTTGACCTAGAGATTACTGAAACAGCCCCAGGCGTACGTGGAGATACAGCTTCTGGTCGCGTTATGAAGCTTGCTATTGTAGAGACTGGTGCTAAAATTCAGGTTCCAATCTTCGTTGAGCAGGGTGAAAAAATCCGCATCGATACTCGCACGGGCGAATATGTATCAAGAATCTAAATAAAAAGCGTGCTATTCTTTACTATAAAGAATAGCACGCTTTTTTGTTTTATCGGCTAGGCGTTAGGGTTAGGAGCCTTTGGAAGGCTTTTTGTCCCTGCAGAAATTGGGTTTAGGTTAGCATGCGCCACCCATTGCCATTTTTCATTTATCTTTTGCCAAACGCTCATGCGAGGTGTAGGTACATCTGGCAGTCTTTTTTCATCGATAGTTTCGCTAACGGAAATTTTGTAGGTAACGATGAAAGAGTCTTTTCCTTCAGTAACCATCATGTCGCTAATGGTGTAGGCACCTAAATAGAGTCCTTTTATCAACTCAATTTCTTCTTCGCGAGTTCTGGTACCATCTGTATGCGCTGACTGAAATCCTGCAGCAATATTGGCTTCGACATCTTTATAGTTTCTATGTTTCATATTTTCCCACATCTGCCTTTCGAGTGCATCTCCTTGCACCGCCTCTCCAAATAATGAAAATGAGCCTAGTAGGGCAGTGGTAAATAGCGCGCTGCGTGCGGCGTGGGTGAATTTCTTGCTTATATTAGACATGGGTTGGCTCCTTAATGTTGTGTTCTTCTAAGAGGCAGAATACATCGTCTAGAAGATATTGCCAACAGGTGAGTTTGTAAGGTATTCAGAGATAAAAAAAAGAGGATAGTTTATGGCTGCTCTTAGTCAGTAAGAAGTGCGGAAATTTTCTTTTCAAGGTCCTCTGGAGATTTAATTTTTGGCAAGAGGATGCGATTTGTGATGGAGCTGTTACCTTTTTTGCGCTCATAAGAGAGGCTTACATTTTCTACTTTTACATGCGTGTAGCCTCGCTGGGCAGCGTGCACCCTAAGGCGACTTAGATGGTAGAGCCATTTAGCCTGTTCAGGTGGCGTGCCAAAGCGGTCTTTGACCTCTTCCCATATTGTATCGACTTCCTCTTGGGTGAGTGAATCACCGAGGCGTTGATAGATTTCCATGCGAAGAGAAACCTCGTTTACATAATAATCAGGTAGTCGAGCGTCGTAGGGGATTTCTACCCGAGTTTCTAGTGTGTAGCTTGGGGCTTTTCCTTGCATGGAGTCTATAGTTCGCTTTAACAGCTTACAGTAGAGGTGAAATCCAATTGAGGAGACATGGCCCGACTGTTCAATGCCTATAATGTTACCGGCACCGCGCATTTCAAGATCGCGCATGGCAACGCGCATGCCGCCGCCGTAACCCCCAGCCTGAGCAATGGCATCTAGTCGCTTTCTTGCAACATCTGACAAGCTTCTTTGCTTAGGGATGATAAAGTAGGCAAAGGCTCGCCTGTTCCAGCGGCCTACTCTTCCTCTAAGCTGGTAGAGATCGGCAATGCCAAAGTAGTCAGCATTGTCAACGATGATCGTGTTGGCGTTGGGAATATCTATGCCATTTTCCACAATTGAAGTAGCGACGAGGATGTCAAGGTCGCCTTTTTTAAAGGCGTGAAAGACCAAGTCAAGCTCATCTCCATCCATCTGCCCGTGGCCTACACCGATACGTGCTTTGGGGAGAAGCTTTTGTATGTATGAGGCTCTATCGAAGATGGAGTCAATGCGGTTATGGATATAATAGACCTGGCCATCACGGTTTAGCTCTCTTAGAAGTGCTGTTTGAATTAGCTGGTCATCAGGGTCGGCGATTATGGTTTTTATGGGCAGGCGATCTTGAGGTGGTGTGCTGATGACAGAAAGATCACGTGCGCCAACAAGTGACATGTAGAGTGTGCGAGGAATAGGTGTTGCCGAAAGGGTGAGACAGTCTATTCCTGCTTTTAGCATTTTTAGGTGCTCTTTTGCCTTTACCCCAAATCGCTGCTCTTCATCTATTATGATAAGGCCAAGGTCTTTAAAGTTTATATCTTTAGAAAGAAGGCGGTGAGTGCCTACGATAATATCTACGGCACCTTTTTCTATGTGGGCAACGGTTTGTTTAATTTCCTTGGCTGATTGAAAACGAGAAAGCACCTCTACACGCACTCCAAAGCTCTGCATACGGTCTTTAAAGTTTTCGTAGTGTTGTAGGGCAAGAACTGTAGTAGGAACAAGGACGGCTACTTGCTTTTTGCCGTCGACAACAGCTTTAAACGCAGCCCTCATGGCAACTTCAGTTTTGCCGTAGCCAACATCGCCACAGACGAGGCGGTCCATGGCTTTAGCTGACATCATATCATTTTTTACATCGCCGATTGCTCTGAGCTGATCTTCAGTTTCTATATAGGGGAATTCTTCATCAAAGAGTGATGTGTCACGAGAGTCGCTAGCAAAGGCAAATCCGCCTTGTACATGACGCTCAGCATAAAATTTTAACAGCTCTGATGCGTAGCCAATAATGGCTTTTTCTGTTTGTTCTCGGTTTTTTTTCCAGCGGTTGTTGCCAAGACCATGCAGCTTTGGAGTATCTTCGCCTGCGCCTACGTACTTGCTGATGAGGTGAGCTTGTGTAAGGGGAACGTAGAGCTTGGCTTTTTCAGCGTATTCTATGAGGAAGTATTCATCTTCAATGCCCTGATAATTGGGGCGTCGCTCCACGCCCAAAAACTTACCTATCCCGTGGTTAAAGTGAACAACGGTTTCTCCAGGGACAATGTCAAAGGCATCCCAGCTGGTCGATTGGTAGTAGGTGCGCTGTCTTTCGCGGCGAATTTTTATTCTGCCGGTAAGTTCTGTCATAGGGAAAACTAAAACTTTAGCATCCCTTGATACAAAGCCTTGAGAGAGGTAGCCTGTTAAAAAATGGATGTGAGGGCTTCCAAAGAGGTTTTTGTCTTTAAGCTTGTTTTGGATCGTATTTTGTTCGTTTTCAGACTGTGTAAGAAAGTAGACCTCAAAGGCGTCTATTTGTTGCTGCTGCTCAAGAGCATCAAAAAGCTCATCTGCGGCTGGTTCAAATTCAAGCATGCAGCTTTGTTCAAAAAATGGCCCCAGGGGAAGGAGCGTATGAGGAAGCCTTTTTGCTGAAAGTGTGCGTAAAAACATTTCAAACTGGATCTGGGATGCTCCCTCTTTGTGTGAGTAAAACTTTACCTTTTTTTCAGTCTGCACATCCGAGAGCGTTTCGATAGGTTTACCGGTAAAGTAGAGGCACTGCTGCTTTTGGGTGAGATCGAGGAGCTCTTCAATGCCCAAAAATGTTTTTGAGCCTGTTCCTCCAAGTGATGTAAGCGATGCGTAGCGATCCTCTAGAGCTTCTAAATCATCAAACACAACAATGCAATCACCGATGTATTCAAAGATTGTGGAGAGGGTTTTTTCAGAGAGCTCAAATTCAAGCTCTTTGGCAGCGGAAAGCTCAATTTCATCGACAAGTCTCGCGCTTTTTTGACTAGAGGAGTCATAGGCGCGGATGGATTCAATTTCATTTTCCCAAAACTCTATTCTATAGGGCTCTGTTGCAGTTACTGGGAATATATCTATGATGCCGCCGCGATAGGCATATTCACCCTTTTCGCAGGCTACCGGTTTTCGTTCATAGCCTAGGCGCTCAAGGCGAAAGAGCATCTCATCAAAGCGGACCTTCTCTTTTCTTTTTAATGTGTGAAACAGTCCTTTAAAAGAACTAGGCGGTAATACCTTTTGCAGAACGCCTTGCAAGGTGCTAAGGATTATACAGGGGCCTTGGGTTTCTTTTAGGGTGTGAAGCGCTTTAAAACGAGCTCCTACAATGTCAGGACTTGGGGCAACGTTTTCAGAGGGGAGCATTTCCCATGAGGCAAGCTCGACGATAGGGTGTTTAGAAAATAGGGGCAGGTCGTTGTAGAGTTTAAACTCTTCGATGCCAGCTCCAGTAAGGACAAGAAGTGGTTTTTTGGAGGCTTCGATACTCTGGGCAAGTACAAGCGCCTTACTAGATGGGGTAAGCTCTTCAATAACAAGGGATGTTCCACAGGATATATCCTGCACAAGCGTCTGTAAAAAGGCGCTTGGTGCAAGTTTATCCTGTATGGTATGTCCTGGACTCATATAAGACTAGTTTCGATTTGGTCAAGTGCTTGTTGGATGTTTCCTACGGCTTTTCCGGCTCCTTGGGCATGCTCAGCTTTGCCGCCACCTGAGCCTTCGAGTGTTGTAAGGGCTGGTTTGATGAGTTCGTTTGCTTTAAATCCAAGTGAAACAAGCTCTTGTGGTACGCGCAATGAAAGGTGCGCTTTATTTGGCTCTTTGCAGGCAATAGCAAGAAGGCTCTTGGGATTTCGCTGTGAGAGCGCATCCATTAGCGGTTTTAGATCGCCGGGAGATACGTCTACTACATGTACACAATACGCTACGCCATCTTTATTCTTTTTAAATGCTAAAGAGCCTGCAAGTTGCCCTAGACGCTCATTTTGCATCTGTTTAAGGGCTGTTTCTAGCTCTTTTACTTCTAGGGTAAGTTTTTCTAGGCGCTCTATAATTTTTGCTTGAGGGATCTTAAGGTGGTCAGCTATTAGGTGAAGTGTGTCTTTGTGCTCGTAGGCAAAGGCTTCGGCCTCAAGGCCTGTTACAGCTTCAATACGGCGCACGCCGCTTGCGATGCTGCTTTCCTTTGCTATGCGGAAATAGCCAATAGTGCCTGTGTTGAGTGTGTGAGTGCCACCACAAAGCTCCTTTGAAAAATCCACGTCTACTACACGTACAACCTTGCCATATTTTTCTCCAAAAAACTGGATGATATCATCGCGTTTTTGTGCATCTTCGTAGGCTAGCTCATAGGCTTTTACTGGGTAGTTGTGACGGATTTTTTCATTTACCATGTGTTCGATAGCGCGTACTTCATCATCGGTTAGGGCTTTGTGGTGGTTGAAGTCAAAGCGAAGACGTCCCTGCTCTACAACAGATCCAGCCTGCTTTACATGGCCGCCTAGTACCTGGTGCAGCGCCCAGTGAAGGATGTGTGTTGCTGTGTGGTTATTGGCAATTCTTTGCCGGCGAGTGGTATCTACTTTTGTCTCTAGTGTATTGCCTAGCTTAAGATGGCCTGATGTAAGTGTGCCATAATGACATATAACGCCTTTATAGGGGCTTGTGGTGTTGGTTACTGAAAAGCATGAGGTGTCGAGTGTGAGCTCTCCGGTATCGCCTACTTGTCCACCCATCTCGGCATAAAAGGTTGTTTTATTAAGGATCACCTGGGCCTCTTGTCCCTCTTCGATGCTATCTACAAACTGGCCATTTGCTATGATGCCAACAACGTTTCCAGAGGCTGTGTTTTCGCGTACAAAAGCACACTCACCATGATTTTTAACAAACTCTTCAAAAACGTTTCCCTTTACTTCTTGCTGAACAATCTTCTGGGCAAGTTTCGATTTTTCTTTGGCTTCTTTTTCAAGAACTTCAAAGCCTTTCATGTCTACATGCAGGCCATTATCTTTGGCAATAAGTTGCACCTCTTCAATAGGTAGGCCGTAGGTGTCTTTAAGTTTAAAGGCGTCGCTTCCTGAAATTTCTTTGGCGCCCTCTTGTGAAGATTGGATGATCTGATTGAGGATATTGCCTCCGCGGCGAAGAGTGCGGAAAAAGGACTCTTCCTCTAAAGTTAAAATTTCGGCTATTTTATCTTTTGCGACGACAAGCTCTTTATAGTCAGGTCCCATAACGGAAACAAGCTTTGGCAGCAGTTGGGCTAAAAAGGGTTTTTCAAAACCTAATATTTTGCCATAGCGTACGGCTCGGCGTAATACTTTGCGAAGCACATAGCCACGCTCAACGTTTGAGGGCTGAGCACCATCGCTAATAGCAAAGGCAAGGCAGCGTAAATGATCGGCAATCACTCTGAAGGCAGGTGCTGTTACAGGATCTTCTGGGTTGTAGGTGATATTTGAGAGTTTTTCTATTGCGCTGATGAGCTCCAAGAAGAGGTCTGTTTCAAAAACAGTCTCTTTGTTTTGGATTAGGCTCATCACACGCTCAAGGCCAGCTCCTGTGTCAATTGAGGGTTTAGGCAGTGGATCGAGTGTGCCATTGGCACTTCTGTTATACTGCATAAAGACAAGGTTCCAAAACTCTAAAAACCGCTCGCCAGATTCATCATCTAAAGGGGTTGTCGCCTCAGTGTTGTATTGAGATCCTCTGTCATAAAGAAGCTCTGAGCAGGGACCGCAAGGGCCTGTGTCGCCCATAGCCCAGAAGTTTGATTTCTCATCCATGCGCACGATGCGGCTTTCGGGGATATGTTTTTTCCAGAGCTCATAGGCTTCATCATCATCGCGAAATACTGACACCCAAATTTTTTCGGGGTCAAAGCCAAAAACTTGCGTTGAAACTTCCCAGGAAAAGTGTATAGCTTTTTCTTTGAAGTAGTCGCCAAATGAAAAGTTGCCAAGCATTTCAAAAAATGTAAGGTGACGTCTGGTGTGGCCTACATTTTCTAGGTCGTTATGCTTGCCCCCTACGCGTATGCATTTTTGCGAGGTTGTGGCTCGTGTATAGTCGCGCGTCGTTTTTCCTAAAAAAACGTCTTTAAACTGATTCATGCCGGCATTTATAAAAAGGAGCGTAGGGTCGTCGTGGGGAACTACAGAGGATGAGGGTATTTGTGCGTGGTCGTGCTTTTTAAAGTAGTCTAAAAAGCGTTTTCGTACATCGTTAGTGTTTAGCATCCGTATTCTCCTGTAGCAAAAAGGAAAAAGTATACGCTATAGGGCAGATTCAACGCAAAGCTTCCCAGGCATATTCATGCCCTTTACTAGAAAATAATGCGTATGGTTTTTTTGACCACAGAGGGCAATGAAGGTGTTGACACTATTGGGGCCATTTTCACTAGCATAGACACAAGGCCCAAGTTGTTCATTAGACATCTTGCATAACCACAATCCCTTGCCCTTGCCCCTGCCCTTGCCCTTGCCCGATTAGTATGGTCCGAATAAGTCACGTTGTTTACAGTAAACAAGTCACCTTGTTTACACTTTGGTAACTCACATGGTTTACACCATATGGTATAATCTTTCTTAAATCATTATATGTGAGAAAGATATGCCCTGGAGAGTAACTGATACAATGAATTCTAGAAAACTATTTATAAAAGAGATTGAACGAGGCGAAGACTCGTTCTCTGATATTTGTTATAAATTTGGCATTAGTCGCCCTACGGGCTACAAGTGGCTTGAGCGTTACATACAGGAGGGCGAAGAAGGGCTGGCGAATCGCAGCAGCGCACGAAACACACAGGACAAAAAGACTTGTGAAAGGCTTGAAGAGAAGATTCTAGCTGTTAAAAGCAAATATCCAACATGGGGACCTAAGAAAATTTTCGCTTATTTGGAGCGTCATAATTCACAAGAAGACTGGCCTTCAACAACAACAGTTAGTAACATTTTAAAAAGAAATGGGCTTGTTTTACCCCGTAAGCTCAGAAAAAGGTATCCCTCCAAGACAGACCCCTTATCTCATTGCAATAAACCCAATGATGTATGGTGTGCTGATTTCAAAGGCTGGTTCTTAACAAAGGACAATAAAAAATGC
>JBGSSB010000060.1:0-9758 GCA_041737255.1 Chlamydiales bacterium
GCATAGATGACCGACAATAAATTTGAGAATCAGATCTTTATATTTAAAATCAGCATTGTGAGCCATAAGTTCTTCAAACATTTCCGGGCAAGGGCAAGGGCAGGGGCAAGGGCAGGGGATTGTGGTTATGCAAGATGTCTAATTACGTGCTATGGCCAAATTGAAATAAATATATGTGAATTGAATCGTCCTCAGTCGGACTCTGATCTATTCTTTAGCCTTCCCACAGCTTCCTTCGCCCTCTTTTCACCCAATTTTCAGGAAGTCTCTTCTTGTGTCGATAATACCCAGTAGTAGATTAGTTTAAAAAGTTAGCAATAGCGGTATCCTTACGCTTAGTTGAAGGTGGTTTCGAGCCTGTTATCTTTTTGAACAATGTGAGTGTCTGTGTGGTTGTATGCGAGCAATTCAAACTAATAAATAAAAATATATTAATGTTAATTATTTTAGTTTGATTTCGTGTGTGAAATAGTAGATTCTCATATGAGTGTTGGCATGTCAATAGCTTAAGTTTAGCTGATGGAGATGCTTGCAATAATTCCAGCGGAAAAATATAGTCGCTTCAATAGCTATGATTAATAAAAATAAATAAGGATTCATTATGCGAAATGGTACTGTTCGTTTTTTTGTGATGGTGTTTGTTATGCAGGGTGTTTTTTTTGGTTGTAGCAGAACAGATCCAACTGTTGAGGGGCGCGATGAGTTGGCCCGAGCTCATCTAATGTCGGGTGTAGACTATGTCTTAGAACCGCCTGCTGGTTGGGTTGAGGTTGCCAAAAAGGAAGATGTAAAGAAGCTCGTTTTTTGGGGCCTTGTAAACTATAACCACACAGTACACGCAGAACAGCCACTTTTTCGCGCCTGGTGTGGGCCTGATGAAAGCCATTCATTTTTAACGGTTATGGAAGTCAAGCGTCACCGCAATATAGGAGTGGGGATGTTTTACGGTGATCTTATCCGCTTTTTAAAAGAGCAGGGATGGAAGATGCAAGAAACTGGCACTGCAAAAATTGATAACGCTTGGTGCAAGTGGTGGATTCAGGCAGTTCCTGGCGGCGATTTGCATCAGCAGTGTTTTCTTGTTGCTCATGGATCGCATCTTTACGCTTTAGCTTTTACAACGAGTTATATGACTGATGACAAACAAAAGCTCTTTATGCAAATAGCGCAGTCTATGAACTTTCGTGAAGGAGCGTAATGTATGAAAAGAGTGTCTTTGTTCTTGTTAGCAGTGGTTCTGTGTGTTTCATGTTCTCAAGCAAAAATAGAGCGTGAAGATGCCTTAAAGACGCACAATCCTTTAGGAGTCATATTTAAAAGCAAACGAGCGTTAACGGTTGAAACAACAGCTGGGCCTTGTGTGTTTTATCTTGTTGATGCAACGAAAGTTCCTCCAAATAGGAGGTTTTATCTTTACACAGCTGACGATCCTCATGCTGATTATCCGTCACTTGAGGTTGTAAGTGATAGTGTTGGATGTTTACGTCTTGCGGCTAACCAAAACATTTTGCTAAGAGACTACTTGATTTCGATGGCCTATAAGTTGCCTGGCGAGGTTAGTTCTGTATGGCTTGTCTCTGAAAACAAAAATAATATTGTAAAAACATCGTTTGTGCCTTACCCTTTGCAAACTTTTGGCAGCGATGGTGCAGAAATTACGCTTACACGGGCCACACCTGATGGGGCCTCTGTTTTATGTGACGGGGTATATTTTTTGCCTCAAGAGAGGTTGCACGTTGTCTTGCACGACAAAGACAGTACTTTAGAAATGACCGTACATTGTTGTAATGGGAGATTTGCGGTAGACCTCAAGCCCCTTAATTTACAAAGTTATGGTGCTATGCTTACTATTGATGTCAAAAGAGAAAATGGCGAGGTTCTCACGATAAGCTCTCCCTGGGGAAGAGAGTCTTTTAATAAAGAGCTGCTGTATGGGAATTATACAAAACTTACCCAGGAAGATTATGAAAAAATTGATGAGGCCGTTGACTGTTATTACAAGAAAACATCACCAGATGCATTAATTTAGAAGCTCATAAGTGTTTAGCTATAGGTCAAATGACATGTGATTTTTGACTTGGCCCGGGCTCAATGACGTCAATTTAAGTAGTCATCGGCAGGGGACTTAGTTTATAAGCCCTTGTAGCAACGTAGTAAAACGGGCCGGTTCCTGCGATTACTGTAAGTAATAATTTTTTGGTTGATGGAATATGTCTTGCTGGTGTGACTGATACCGTTTTTTAACCTTTTAATCGAAAATTTTTATGGCAGCTTTACGAGCGTTTGTATACAAGACTTTGCCATAAGCTCTTCGAGTCGAATTTTTTCGTCGGTGCCAAGGCATGATTTGCCGTGTATGTTTTTATCTATAATTGAACAAGCAATAGCCCGAAAGCTCAACTTGTTTGCAAGATCGTATAAATAGTGAGTTTTCATATCAACGCTTGTGGCATCTGGTTGTAGTTGTTGCACGTTTTGTCGAGCTTCAACAGTATCAAACGTTACGGATGTTGCTTCTCGTACGGCAAATGCAGGTTTTACATAGGCATCAATATGGTTATTTAAAACCCTTCGCAACTCATTATCAGGTCTAAGAGGTGTTGAGCATAAAAAACGTTTTTCTAGCGGGTTGCAGTGGGATGCTTTATAGTTGGTTTGTAGGGCAATTGACTTGTTAGTAACAACAACTCTTACTAGTGAAGCATCAGAGAGTACTGCGGTGCTAAAACCAAGATGCATCAGTGTTAAAGGTCCCTCGGTAATACTATGTATTTCACGAATGGCTGCATCCATGTTTGCAACACCAGGACCGATAGCCAAAATGGTTACAGGGATGCCATACTTTTTGCCTGTAATGGTGGTAATGCCCATGGTTGATGTCGATTCAAACGAGCTTCTTCCAAGGTCAAGTACTTTACGTACTCTTTGAGCTGTCGCTGTAGAATCAACAATCAAAATGCGATTAGCAATTTCACCAATTTTAAGGCCAAGAAAATAGGTATGCCCCTGATGATCTTTTGGCATACTGCTGTGTATAAGATCGCCGGTAGCTCGTATCGAAATGTGTGAAAGTGCTGTCATGTAGTATTATCCATCTGAAATTCTGCAAGAGCCTGCAAACATGCCTGGCCGACATACAGTTCAATTTCGTGCTTTTTCTGGTTTTCTAAAAATATATCGTGTGCAAGATTGTTAATAACAATGGCACAGGCCGCGGCTTTTATGGGGGCAGACTCATTGCTTTCTTGCGCCAAGTGATAGAGAGGGTAGGTTTGCATTTGCAGTGTAACCGCAGTAGGGTGGTTATGAGCAAGATCGGCAAACAGTTCGTAATTGAGGTGTGATGTATTTCGCCCCTGTGCGGCGTAAAAAGTGTCGGTTGTTATGTCACTTGCGGTAATAGTTGCTTGCACCTTATTTGCACGAGCAAGTTGATTGGCTACAATGTTCTGAAGTACAGGATCAGCTGGTATCGGCTGCGATTTTCTAAAGATCTTGGTTTCTGATTCAAGTGAAGTTTGGAGGACAAAAGAATCTCGCGCTACAACAGCTGTGCCAAGTGCTACATCGGCTTTATGTGTACTGCATTTGGCAAGATGTATGATTGCTAACGGACCTTTAGTTAGATCTCGAAGTTCGCGCACTGCAACATCCATTACAGTCATGCCATTGCCAATAGAGATGATATTGACGGGCTTTTGTTTTATTGTTCCTGCAATTGTAGTTATACCATATTCAGAAGTGTGTATTGAGCTGTTGTGCCCATATTCATCAAGGCAAAGGCGAAGTAGCTTTGCACAGTCATGGTCGCCTACAAGCAGTATGCGATTGGCAACTTCACTTGCACGAAGGTCAAGATACTCAGAGCGAGGTTCTGGCTTTGGGTTGATAATCGGCGGTGTAATGTGTTCAGCAGTATTTCTACGACTTGAGAATCTCGATAAAAAAGGTGACATATTATCCTCTACAGCTGCAAAAAGGGTACATTGTACGATCGGTCACGGAACTATGTGATTTTGCTCTGAAAAAATCAAGTGCTTTTAGAGGTAGACGCCTAATTTATTTTATGCTTTTGAGGAATCGACCTGCTTTTCATGTTGGTATGACTTATAAAGTGCTGTTACATATTCATCAATTGTCAACGGGTCTTCTATTGGTTTTCGTAAAGTTCGTAGCGTGCGGCAGACAAATTGAGCATCCGGTAGCTTGTGGGTTATTACTGGATCAACTGCCTCAAAGTCAGCCGTTAGGTGCGTAAGCACTAATCTGCATGACTCCACAAAGTCACGTTTTTCATCTTGCGTGCTGCAACTTGTCACAGAACACATTTCGAGGGCTGAATTTGCTTTGAAGTAATTGCTTGATACGTTGCAAATTTCCTTTGCAACAGCTCCATAGTGTGTTAATAAAAGCTGCAGGCAACTGGGAGTACCAATAGCTGCGAGAATATGTAGCGGCGTAACTTGGGTACTTGGAAGTAGAATTCGAAGTGCTTCACCATCAATTCTTTTTGCTCGAGGAGATTTGCCTGATGTGCGCATGTCTTGTGGTGCAAAAATTTCGAGCGCTTTTTGAATCAAGGCGTAATTTCCGGCTATACAGCTTAGTGTTAACAAAGTACACCCGTTATTATCTGCTTTTATTGCAAGGTGTTTAGACTCCAGAGGGCCATATAGCGTAATAAGCATGTCCATCATCTTTAAAAGTTGGGGATGGATAGTGCTTTTGTTACTATAGCTTCTGGGGATGGGGACTGCAGTATCAAGGCCTAAAAAAAGGTTTTTTATAATGTTTATTTTTTTATTATCGAATGCGCAGTCTAAATAATGAAAAACAGTTCCGCCTGTGCTTTTGGTTATTATGCTTCCGGCAAATCGAAGGTATTCTTGGATATCCTTACCGCCTGTAGTAAGGATGCACTCGAGCATAGCTACATTTCGATTTTTAACAATAAGATGTAAAGGTGTTTCCCCTTCGTTAACAGATTCATGAGTAAGCAGCTGATGAATGTTCGGAAGGGTGCAAAGATTTTCTATTAGAGTTTTATGCAGAGAAAAATCAGGTTCGCAAGCGACATAGTGCAGGACATTTTTCCCTTCAATCGAAAGCTCAGTGCGTAAATCATTGCATTTTTTAAGATTTTCTATATTGTAAATCTTGCGCAAAAGTTTGTATAAGGGCTTTTTTGGTAATAATGTCAGATTTTGCATACTGCTTGCGAGATTTTGAGATGAAGTGGGAATCGCTACAATAGCTCCTTGTCCGCTTCTGCGAGATGGGGCTGGTCCTATTTTATTTCGCCTGCCCTGTTCAGAGAGGTCATCAAAACTTTTTGATTTCCGAATTTGTGATGTGGGTAAATCTCTGCTTACTTCAGTGGCTTCAAAGCTGTTGGGTGATGTAAAATTTATCATAACTTTTTAGTACTTATGGAGTGGTGCGATTGTTTGTATGTTATTTTTTCAGATTCATGAGATTGGTAGAGTTCCGAAACGCATTTGTCTACATGAAGAAATTCAATGCTTTTATTATCACAGGCTCTTAATAAACGACATATTTCTTGAGCGTTTTGAGACTTATGGGCAATTGCCCTTTCAAACTCTTCAGAATCGCTGATCAGGTGGTTAAGAAATAAATGACATATTTGTAAAAAGTCTTGCTTTTCTTCTTGAGTAACGCAACGGGTAACGCAGCACATGTCAAGTGCTGAGCGAGTTTTAAAATGGCTGCTGCCTAGCCAAAAAGCTTCTTTAGTGGCTATCTTATTAAATTTAAGAAGTGAAACAACAGATTCTGGCCTGCCAATTGCCACGAGGATATCTAGTGGAGATACAAAAGTATTACTTGTTTGACTGACGATAACAGCAGCTGCACGTTCGGTCATGCAAAAAAAGTCTATAATTTTATCGGTAAATGTACTGTCGCCGGTAAAGCAGCTGTAGGTTAACAAAGTGCATCCGCTGTTATCTATATTGGCCCCTAGGTTTGTGGCCTCTTCTTTACCATAGAGTTGTACAAGCTCTTCAAACATCTCACAAACTCTATGATCTAGTATGGCATCTTGCAAGTAGTGTCTAAGGAATCTCGGTTGTGGTTTTTCGGAAGTAAAAAATTCTCGTATTTCATCCATTTTTGTATTGCCATGGGATCTGCCCAGGCAGTGAAATACATTACATCCTGTGGCATTTGCTGTAGAGCTGCCACAAAGTTTGAGAAAATCAACAATTTGGGGGTTTGACGACGTCCTGATCCACCGCAGCATGGCGACATTATGATGAAGAGCCATTACGTGTAAAGGTGTGACTTGTTCGGCATCGGTTTCTTGTGTCAGGAGTTTGGTAAACAGGGGGTGGTTGTAGTGTTTGCGTATAATTTCTTTAAAAGGCGAAAAATCTGGCTGTTCAGCTATATAATGCAGTACGTTTTTGCCGCTTGAAGATAAATCCTTAAGTATATCGTCAAAAGTGTCAAGGCTGTCTACATCAGATAAAAGCTTTAGGTAGTGCTCAAGAGTAGCTGACGTTGGTGTCTGTAGTGGTGGCGTGTGTACGGATAGTTCTTGTATCTTTTGCGTGACATCAGCTATGACATCCGGCTGATTTGATTTTTTTTGATTTTGAGCAGCTGTGACAATAAGTTGACGTATCTTACGGCCTTCATTTGTGAATATTTCACTATCATCTACAAGCCCGAGGGCAGTTTTGTTTAGCGCTCCCTTTGTACAAACGTTTGCATTTCGACTAACAAGAAATGCCACAGTGGCCTCTATCCTTGCGAATAATGATTCTAACTCTTTAGGTGTGTAATTGTCATTGTCGATATCAGTAACTTGTTCTAACAAAGCCAGCAGTGGAGGGTTGCCATATTCATCAGGTTGTTCTAGTAGGCTCTCTTGATACAAAGAATCAAGAACTTCAAATTGATATTCTTGTACAGCAGTAAAAAATGATCCGGATATCTGATTACTCAATTTGAAGACCTTTTAAACGGGATGTTACTGCTTGCATGTGGTGGTGTGGGTTGTTGAATAGTGCCCCAAGCAAAAAGAGTTGTTCTGCCGAAGCGTTTCCTTCGTCCTTTGCACGTTGTATGTAAAGAGCGCTATCAAAAAGGCCATCATTTTCTCTGCGTATTTCTTCTATCAGCAATCTAATTAATGCCAGAACCTTGATTATTGGTGCATAGTCATCTTTTAGCTGTCCTTCTTCGTCGAGGATGTTTTTTGTATTTAGCGGGGGGTTGTAGTTAAGAAAATCATTTATTTCTCTTCGGCTGGCTACTTGGTAAAGCGTTTGTGCAAGTGTGTTTTTAGTGAGCAGGTCTTTTTGTTGCTTGCTCTTTACTTGATCAAGGAGCGCTTCAACTACTTTGACATGGGTGTAGTTGACGGATATTTGAAAAGCGTTTGTGTCAAATTCAGTGCATGTAGGTTCAGTACAGTTTAAATTCATAGTGGCTTTGGCACGGCATAATGGCAAAATTAGGTGGTCATGTCCGTACATTGCTGCATAATGCAGAGGGGTTAATCCCTTGAGGTCTTTGGCGTCTGGGTTGCATTGTTGAGTGGCAAGCAGGGCGCAGGTGATTCTATAATGGCCTGCAATCACTGATTCGTGCAGGGGAGTTCTATTCATGGCGCCCTTATCTGCCTTGATATCGGGGTTAAATTTTTTAGCTATGAGAAGATCTATCATGCCTTCTCGATTGTATTTAACAGCAACATGCATAATCGTTCTGCCACTTGAATCGCGGCACGACTCTACTAATTCTCTATTAGTAGTCACAGCTTTCATTACATTTTCATAATTGTCATCGTAGACTGCTTGAAAAAGTGCTGCACGCTCCGGACTGATTCTTTTTAGGAATTTTTTAACATCCTCAAATTTTTTCTCTTTTTGCTTTCCGCACATAACGCGAATATGAGACTCAATATAAGTGGCTTTTGGTCTGAAGATAAGATCAGTAAGTGGTTCATTTTCCCGTTTTCGAGCAGTCGATGGTGATGCAGGTGGTGATGGTTGTGGAGATGGCGGTGCACTGCGCTGCCCCATGAGAATAGTTGAAGTTGCTCTTCTTTGCTGTGAAGGCGATGTTGCGGGACTTAAGATAGCAGGCTGCCATGGTGTAGAGTCGGCTCTAGGTTTTCGTGGAGACTCAGCTGTTGCAGGTTCTTGGTTTATTGGTTCTTGCACGGGATTTGGCGCACTGAGTACTCGAGGACGCTGTTGACTCGTAGCGTGTCTGCTTAACGGTGGCGATGGGGCTGGACTTGTCGGGGCCCTAGGTTTGAATTGAATCGCAATAACTTCAGGATCAGGCGTAGTAGCTGCTTGAGTTATGAATGTTTTACCTCTAGTTAACTCCATTATCAGCAGGTTTGCTACTTCAATAGAGTCATGTCCTTCTGATTGGCTAAAGAAATTTTGTTCTAGGCGCGATAGGTTAATAGGAGCCGGAATTTCATTAGGTTCA
This sequence comes from Chlamydiales bacterium, assembly GCA_041737255.1. Lineage (GTDB taxonomy): Bacteria > Chlamydiota > Chlamydiia > Chlamydiales > FEN-1388 > SZAS-7. The sequence goes on from JBGSSB010000060.1 coordinate 8,473, forward strand.
ACTTCTTGTGGTATTGCTTGGTTAGGTAAAGTAGCGAACGGATTTGCTGGTTTGCTAGAAGCGGATTCACGTGGTGAGGTTTTATTATATTTTTTTATCAGTCTTTCAGGGGGAGGTGATTTTGGCCTTTCTGGAAGAGGAGGTGTCTGCAGCATATCAGTTGCTACCTTATCTACAGAATTATCTGTCGGGCGTCTTGGTGACGTAGTAGCATCAGCAGGAAGTATAAAGTGGTCTGGTTGTGTGTTTAGACGTTGCGGAGAAATAACAGGATTCATAAAAACATTGGGTTTATATTTTATTGGGATAGATAACTAACTTGTACAAGTTGCAATTGTCTCCAGTTGGTGGCAAACAAATCTGTCACTTTTTGGGTAAGTTCTGTGTTTGCTGAGGCCTTACTAAGATCAAGCAGTGTATGATTGTGGGCATTTTTTTCAGAAGCAAGCATTGCAGCTTCTTTTGCGCCGTAAAGTTCTACTAGCATTGTGAACATTTGTGAACGGAATGCATGATCTTGGAGTTGTGTTCTATTTTCTAAAGCAGCATCCCTTGGGCACAAACAGTGAAATGCATTATTGCTTGTCTGTGTATGTTTGATTCGTCCCATTTCTTTTAACCAGTACCTGGGATGTTTTTCAGGTGAATCAAACAATGAATCGGGTATTTGAATAAGGAAACGGAGCATGTGAAAGTTGCCCGTTTGGCAAATAAGATGAAGTGGGGATTCAGCGTTTAGCGTTAACTGAGTAAGAAGATTAATAAACCGAGGGTTTTCGTGATGTTTTTTTAGTAGATCTTCATATACAGAAAAATCTTCTTCTTCAGCAATTAAATGAAGAACATTTTTATTCTCTTTTGATAGCGATTTTCCTATATCAACTATGTCAGAAAGGCTGCGTGTTCTTTTTAATAGGGTTACGTAAGTATCAAGATCATCTTTATCAGTGGTGTGGCGTAGTAGTTCCGGAGATCCAAATCCTTTCACACAATTTAATGTTAAATCATTCATAGAGGATTATAGTCGCGAGTCTTATAGATATTTAATAAAATAATTAAAACGTGCAGTCGCCATGGGTTGTTGCAGTTTTGCCAAAATAGCAGACAAGAAAGATTAATTGCAAGTGGGGATTAGCGCATGGTGGGGAGATATTGTCAAATGTTGTGTTTCCAAAAAAGATTGCACCCTAATTTCTAGTTAATAATTAAGCTGTTTTTTCTTGAATTTCGACCTCCTCACCATTCTTAAATTGCACCCCTTGGATGATCTTCACCATATGTTTGTA
>JBGSSB010000062.1:0-42045 GCA_041737255.1 Chlamydiales bacterium
TACAAACATATGGTGAAGATCATCCAAGGGGTGCAATTTAAGAATGGTGAGGAGGTCGAAATTCAAGAAAAAACAGCTTAATTATTAACTAGAAATTAGGGTGCAATCTTTTTTGGAAACACAACATTTGACAATATCTCAGCAGTCCCCGGCAGGGGACTTAGTGTATAAGCCTCGGGTGCATCGTAGTGGAATCCGGGGTAGAAGATAAAAAGAATCGGGCTGCGGAAGCGGTCTGAGATCTTAAGTTGACACCATTGAGGGCTCTTTTTACTACTAAGCCATAATTTTTGAGGAATTTAAATAATTCAATAAATGAATATCCTTAACTTTTGATTCGGCTTCTCCGGCATAAATAAGATAAGAATTTGGGCAACGGTCTGGAGCTACTTTTTTGAAATTTTGAATTCCTGATAGGAGTGATGAATTAAAAGTCCTTGTAGATTTAATTTCTATAGGAATTAAATCGTGGCCGCGTTGGTGGATAACATCAACTTCATTTCTTCCTGCAACTTGGTAAAAATATAATCTAGGGTCAAGGCCATTGTTGTACCGCGCCTTCATCAATTCATTAACTATAAGATTCTCAAATAGATTGCCTCTGAGCGGATCACGTGCCAACTGCTCCACAGATTCAATCCCTATTAAATATGCTACTAAACCAACATCACAAAAATAAATTTTTGGGGATTTAATAACCCTTTTACCGAAATTTTCAAAATATGGGGGGAGTCTATAAATTATGTAGCATGCTTCTAAAATAGATATCCAATTTCCAATCGTCTTTGCCGATACGCCGACTTCCCCTGCCATGCTTTCTTTATTAAAAATTTGCCCGACTCGCGCCGCACAAAGTACCATAAATTTTTGAAAGAGATCTAGATTTTGAACTTGCAGAATCATTTTTATATCTCTTTCAATATAAGTCCGAATGTAGCTAGCGTACGTTTTAGTCGGATTCAAATCTTCTGCATACACCCGAGGGTAACAGCCAGTTAACAGCATTTCATCTACTGTTTTTTTTATGCCCGCTAGTTGCAGTTCTTCAAGGCTTAAAGGTAATAAATGGAGTATTGCAGTACGGCCAGCTAGAGATTGAGAAATAGCTTCGTTGAGTGTAACTTGGTGGCTACCTGTTAGAATAAATTCGCCTGATTTTTTAGTTTCATCAACTCGCACTTGAATATATGAAAGAAGCTCAGGGATTTCTTGAATTTCGTCAAAAATTGCACCATCGGGATAAGAGGCTAAAAAAGAAATAGGGTCGTGTTTTGCAATTTCTCTAACATGAAGCGATTCCATATTTACATAGGGTTTATTAGGAAAAGTTTCTCGTGCCAACGTTGTTTTACCTGACTGGCGAGGTCCTAAAACAGTAACAACTGGGAGTTTGCTGGCTGAAAGCCTAAGCTCCCTTTCCATAATGCGATAATACATAGATGCCTATTTTGTGTAAATCAGGAATCAAATTCCTGATTCGCTCATTTTGTCATATTTTCACACAATAGTCAATTGAATTTCCTATCCTTTTAAGCCTTAAGGTATCGAACATCGCAGGGACATGCGGTCAATTTTTCTCAGCCTCTTAAGACTAGAGCAAAGGTTTCATTATTCTTTGAATCTAACGAGGTAAGGGTTTGTGTTAAAATTGAGAGCGGCGCATGCTGCACGCGCACTCCACAGAGCTCCGCTCAAAAACAAATTTGTCGACATGCTTTTTGCATGAAACAGTGCTTAAATCAACATCCTGGGCCAGTGCTTTCGATTGTACTTTTTATAAATTAATGTAACCGTAAAACTGCACTGTTAGCTATCACTAAGCTCATCAGCTCGTATCCGGCGGTCAATAACTTGTATGGCATCCACGGCGTGTTGCCAGGCTGTGTAAATTTGTTTCATGCTGTTTGCACGAAGATCGCCTACTATAAAGAGGTTGTCTACACTGCTTTGGCCTGATGGGTCTGTGATGACAAGCCCCCTTTCATCAACTTCAGCCCCAAGAGCTAGGGCAAATTGGTTGTTTGGTCGTATGCCAAGGCTGACAAAGCCGATTTCTGCTTCAATCATGGTTCCTGAGCTTACGATAAAGCCTGAAAATTGTCTTTCTTCGGCATCTCCTACGATCTCTTGTATAGGATCTTCTACTAGTTCGATGTTGTTTTGCTGTAATAAAGCAAGAGTCTCGCTAGTGATTGTATGTGGGATGCCGTTGGTAAGAAGGGTAAGAGTTGTGGGGCTGTAACGGTTTGCCAGAAGAAGGGCGTTTTGGGCTGCATCTTCAGAGTAGCCAATCAGGACTGTTTTTTTATGTACGCTTCTGTGCCCATCGCAAAGCATGCAGTAGGCTATGAACTGTTTGTTTGCAAATTTTAAAATGGGCTTTATGCTGCCGTTGATGTGCGGCTGTTCATCCATAATGCCTGTAGCTAATATGACGTAGCGTGCTTTGTAGGTGTTTGCTGAAAGGTCTGTGATGATAAAGATGTCATCTTGTTTATCAAGTGATGCAATAGAATCATCAACACGGGTAAGCTTTTGGCCAAAAGGGCTATTACTGATATCCTCAAGTGTTTCTTCTCGCAACTGATTAAGCGTGCGGGTATAGTTTGAAAGGCCGGGGATGTTTTCTACTTTTCGCACCCAGTGGCCACGTGAGCGCTTTCTTTCTTTTTTGGCGCCTGTAAAAAAGAGGGTATCTCGCATGTTGAGGCTGGCTCGTTTTGCTGCCATTGTGCCGCCGGCTCCAGAGCCAATAATGGCAATGGGGTAGATTTTATCTTCTTGAGCGTCAGCTAAAAGGATGTTGGCGCTAGTAATGAAAATTAGCAAAAGGCCTATTTTTTTAAGCATAATTAATTCCTTCTGATTATTATTGGTACTATTATGGCTATTTCTGTAATTAATGCAAAACTATCAAATGTCGATTATTCAATTTGGATAGGAACTGATTTTGCACTTGGCGCCATGCTGCTGCAATCATTAAAAAAATTAGCACCGGTTGAGCTCTTTGTTGTAACAGACTCTGTAGTCGGGCCTCTTTATGCAGATAAGTTGGAGCGGTTTTTGGTTGAGCAAGGCTATCGGGTAGAGATACTGACATTTCAGACAGGGGAGTTGCATAAAACAAGAAAGACCAAAGAGTGGCTGGAAGATCAGATGCTTGCCTTGGGCGCCACGCGCGATTGCTGTATTATAGCTTTGGGGGGCGGTATTGTGATGGATGTAGCAGGGTTTCTTGCTTCTACCTATGCTAGAGGTGTGCCCCTACTTTTGTTGCCTACGTCGCTTTTAGCTATGGTAGATGCAAGTGTGGGGGGTAAAACAGGCGTTAATACCCCGCAGGGAAAAAACCTTATCGGAACCATATACCAGCCACAAGCTGTGTTTATAGATAGCCATTTTTTGCAAACGCTGCCGCAAGATGAGCTTAAAAACGGCCTTGTCGAAATGATTAAGCATGGGCTTATTTTAGATAGTGGCTACGTAGAGTATTTGCAGCAGAACTCCCAATCCTTACTGGCTCGTAATTTGCCGGTGTTAGTAGAGGCTATTTATAAAAGTGTGGAGATTAAGCAACGCATTGTAGCTGAAGATGCACAAGAATCTGGTAAAAGAAGGCTGCTAAATTTTGGCCATACGGTAGGGCACGCTATTGAAGCCGCAAGTGGCTATACAATATCGCACGGTCGAGCTGTTGCGCGGGGTATGCTGGTTGAGGCGTCGATATCTATGCAAATGGGTATTTTAAAAACGTCTGACTTTGACAGGATAAAAAATATACTCTCAATTTTTGAAATTGATCTCTCTTTTGAGGAGGTGTTTACACAAGAGAAGTTTTTTGAAATAATGTCTATGGATAAAAAGTCTGAAAAAGGTTCACCTAGAATGGTTGTTCTTGAAAAAATTGGCGTTTGCTCAAACTTCAATGGAGCGTATTGCACAACCTTTGAGCATGCTTTTTTAATGGCTTCCATGGTATCCTTGCAGCCATCATGAACGAAAATATAGTCCAATTACCAGAGATTGCTAACGGCGAAGACAAAAGTTCTGCTTTTGTAAACTGCATCAGAAACAGCTACCGCCATGTTCGCAAATGGGCAAAACGAACTAATACCAACTGCTTTCGTCTGTATGACCGCGAGCTTTATCACTACCCCTTGGCAATCGATTATTATGATGGCCGTTACTGCGTCCACTACTTTTCACAAGATAGAGCTATCGACGATGTGCCAGATGCTGTTGTTGAAGAAGTTGAAAAAGCGTTAGTAGAGACCTTCAAAGCAAATCCTGAGCGTATTTTTTGGCGCTCACGAATAAAGCGAAAAAAACATGAGCAGTATGAAAAGCAAGATGCTCAAGAAGAGTTTTTTACCGTACTAGAATATGGTGTGCACTTTAAAGTAAACCTTGTGGACTACCTTGACACAGGGCTATTTTTGGATCACCGTGAAACAAGGCAGCTTGTGGCAGCTCAAGCAAAGGGCAAGCGTCTGCTTAACCTTTTTTCATACACTGCATCATTTAGTGTGCATGCGGCCTGTCGGGGCGCAGCTTTTACTAAAAGTGTAGATATGTCAAATACCTACTCAGAGTGGGCGAGAGATAACTTTATCTTTAACGGGCTAGGTGAAAAAAACAACGAAATTGTGCGGGCTGATTGCTTGAAATTTCTTGATGAAGAGATCCGTAGTCGCGCAAAATATGATATCATTGTTATTGATCCTCCTACCATATCTCGATCCAAAAAAATGGATAGGATGTTTGACATCCAAGAGGACTATATATTCCTGCTTACAAAGGCTATAGGGCTTCTGTTGCCTGGTGGTGTGATTTATTTTAGTACAAACTCTCGAAAATTTATTTTTGATGATTCGCTTTTTACAAGTGTCGACATATCGCAAAAGACCCTGCCTATAGATTTTCGTGATCCGAAGATCCATCGCTGCTGGAAAATCACAGTTCCATTATTATAAAATTTTCGATACAATCTGGCTCACTTATGCATACAAACCAAGAAATACAAGAAGCGTGCGCAAAAAGGCGTACCTTTGCCATTATCAGCCACCCCGATGCGGGAAAAACAACGCTTACAGAAAAGCTACTTTTATACTCCGGCATGATCCACACTGCAGGCGTGGTAAGAGCCCGAAAGGGAAGAAAGTCAGCCGCATCAGACTGGATGGCGATGGAACAAGAGCGTGGAATTTCGATTACGGCCTCTGCCATGCAGTTTACCTACAAAGATACCATCATCAATGTGTTAGATACGCCTGGCCACGAAGACTTTTCTGAAGATACCTATAGAACGCTCACTGCCGCCGACTGCGCGATCATGGTTATTGATGCAGGAAAAGGTGTTGAAAAGCAGACTCGCAAGCTCTTTGAGGTGTGTCGTCTCAGAAAAATCCCTGTGCTTACCTTTATTAACAAAATGGATATGCCGGGAAGAGAGCCTCTTGATTTAATGAACGAAGTAGAAAGCGTTTTGGGTATTCACTCCTTTGCTATGAACTGGCCTATAGGTCAAGCGCGTGACTTTAAAGGGGTCTATGACCGGGTGAATAAAGAGTGTCTATTTTTTCATAAAGCATCTACAGGCGGATCGCAGAAGGCAGAAATCACCAAAGCTGCGCTTGATAGTCCTGAAGTAAAAGAAACAATTGGCCAAGCGGTTCAAGATCAGCTTACAGAAGAACTTGAGCTTTTAGAGATGGCTGGTAATGCCTTTACTCAGGAAGATTTTTTATCAGGTGCTGTAACCCCAGTATTTTTTGCATCGGCCCTTACAAACTTTGGTATTGAGCCATTTTTTGATGCATTTATTCATTTGGCACCTCCTCCTCAGGCAAGGCTTGTAGATGGCCTTGATGGTACTGAGATGACTGTAGACCCTGTTGACACCCCATTTAGTGGGTATGTCTTTAAGCTGCAGGCAAACATGGATAGGCGTCATCGCGATAGCATGGCTTTTTTACGTATTTGCTCTGGCCGCTTTGAGCGGGACTTAATGGTAAAGCACCACAGGTTGGGGCGAGATATTCGTCTTTCAAGGCCTCATGGTATGGTAGCCGGTGAGCGAACAACGGTTGACTTTGCTTATCCAGGAGATGTTATCGGAGTTATTAATCCGGGACTCTTCGCTATAGGCGATACGCTTTCATTAACAGGAGCTTTTGCCTTTAAGCCACTACCCCAGTTTCAACCCGAAATTTTTGCTCAGGTGAGCCCTCAGGATGTAGGTAAGCGTAAATCCTTTGATAAAGGCATTATGCAGCTTACAAGTGAAGGCGCCATACAGCTACTTCGCCCTTATGATGACCTCGGCTACTCTATATTTGGTGCTGTGGGTCAGCTGCAGTTTGAGGTGATGCAGTACCGCCTGCGTGATGAATATGGGGTAGAGACAACCCTTACGCCTCTTCCATATGCAACAAGTGCCTGGCTAGTAGGCGACCTTACCACGTTTAAAAAGCCTACAAACTCGATGCTTGTTCAAGATAAGCAGGCTCGTCCCGTGGTGCTGTTTTCAAGCCAGTGGGAAAAGCAGTATGCCATGAAGCAAAATCCCGACCATGAGCTTTTAGATATTCTCTAAACCCTCAGATACGTTTTTCTTGCATAAGCCATAGAGTTTATGTAAGTAAAAATAAAAGGACTTTTCCTGGTGTGGTTGCCTTTAGTGTGTAGCTTGCGGGCGCCTCAAAGGCAACGCCGTCGCCATGATCAATGGCAGTGTCGTTTAGCATAAAGCTTCCATTGATAACCTGTAGCCATCCAAATTGATCAATTGTAATGGGTAACGTAGCCTCTTGGGGCATGTCTGCCAAAAATATTTTTGTATCTTGGTGAATGGGCAAAGAGCCATTTTTGGCATCTTTTGAGGCGGTAAGTGTCCAGTCATTTACCTTTAGGTTAGGTGACGTCTGCTGGTAGCCAGCTTCTACGCCTTGGGTGTCGGGGGTTAGCCAAATTTGTAAAAAATGAACAGGCTCTGTTGCTGAAGGGTTGTATTCGCTATGTGTAATGCCCGTTCCTGCATGCATAACCTGTAGTTCGCCAGCTTTTAAAATAGAGACATTGGCAAGGCTATCTTTATGGGCAAGTTGTCCTGAAAGTACATAGGTAATAATTTCCATATTTCTATGTGCATGAGAAGGGAATCCATTTCCTGGGAGTACTTGATCTTCGTTAATCACACGCAGGGCACGAAAATTTGTGTGTTTTGGATCGTGAAAATTTCCAAAAGAAAATGTATGGTAGGTTTTTAGCCAGCCGTGGTCAAAATAGGCTCTTTCGTTTGATTTTCTAATGGTGTAGTTCATGGGGGGGCCTCGTGTGTGTATGCTCTTATCATAGGATAAATGGAGTATTTGTCAATTTTTCAGCTGGACACGCGGCGGTTGTTCATGTACAAGCGCAAGAATCGGATGAAAACAAGGTGCTGATGGCTGACTGTGCCATATTTGCCATTATGGCTATTGGCTTGCTGTGGATTGTCTAAAGCCTTAACAAAAAAGTGCTATTATTTTGAATAAGACAAGTTTGCTTAAGACCTACTGGCAGCTTACAAAGCCAGAAATTATTTTTTGCAATGCTGTTACGACAACAGCAGGATTCGCGTTAGCCTCACGTGGGCATGTTCATTTTGGGCTTTTTTTAGCGGCGCTTTTAGGGCTTTCTTTAGTTGTAGCTTCGGCTTGTGTATGGAATAACTATATCGACCGAGTTATGGACGAAAAAGTGAAGCGCACACGTACTAGAGCGCTTGCTCAAGGGATAATATCTGTACAAAATGCCCTTTGTTTTGGAATGGCTTTGGGGTTACTGGGCCTGGGGGTGTTATCTTTATACACCAATTTATTGACTGTCGGTATCGCTGCATGTGGCTTTTTTGTCTACGTGGTGCTTTATAGCTTTTCAAAATATAAAACCAGTTTCGCTACTCTTATCGGAAGTATTTCAGGGGCAATCCCACCTGTGGTAGGGTATGTTGCCGTAAGCAATGCGTTAGATCTGGGCGCAGTTCTTTTATTTTTTATCGTTGTTTTTTGGCAGATGCCACATTTTTATGCCATTGCTCTATGTAGGCTTGATGAGAGCGCTAATGCTTCTATCCCTGTTTTGCCTGTTTCTAAGGGTATGTTTACGGCAAAGGTGCATATGCTGCTTTATGTAGTAGCTTTTGTTATATCTTGTGCGCTACTTACCTTTTTTGGGTATACAGGCTATACATACCTTGCGGTAGCTATGACACTTGGCCTAGCGTGGCTCTATCTTAGTGCTAAGGGCTTTAGCTGTGATAACGACGCTCTCTGGGCCCGCAAGATGTTTTTGGCCTCTCTTTTTATTATTATGGCGCTTGCTGTCATGATTTCGTTTGATTGTGTGCTTTGTGGTCGATTATGTGCAGTTTCCTCTCTTGGTGAATGATTTAATTAAAATGCAACGTTAATTTAAATAAATGCATTTATTTTGTCGCTTTTCAATAAATATCATTTCATTAATTTCACTATTTTTATACTATAAAGTTAGTAAGGGCTAATTACGTCTTAAAGGTATCTCTATGGAAATTAATGTACATGCATCAAATGATAATAGTTCAATAGTTTTTGAGCCAGAGTCCGGCGCGTTAAGTGCGCCAGTTGATGATGCTTTTAAAGATAAAATGGCGGCTATAGTTGAAAGGACTTTTGAAAAACTGCATCATAAAACATATGCGAAAATCAAGTACGAAAAAATTTCTGTCAAGCTAAGTGGCGGTAAAGTTCATGTATATCTGTTAACTGGCTCAGACCAGCAAGTTGAGGTGAAATTTACAACTGCTAATGATAAAAAAATGATCAAGGCTTTGCAGGGTAAGGATTTGAGAGGTGAAGATATCACTGTCACTATTGAAAAAGGCAATAGTGACATTATAGAGAGGCTTTTTAATGAAAAGGCTCCGGTGCTTTTGGGTAAAGAAGAGTCTGTTAATAATGCTGCAGGGCTTGGTTCAAAAAAAGTAACTCAGGTGAAGGAGCTTCCTGAACCACGCGGTTTACGAGAGCTGAAGAAACAGGGCTCTGAGAGTGTGGGAATCATTCGGTTTATCCGACGAGTGTTTGCTTATTTTCTCTCCGTTCGTCCTAGCGTTGATAGTCAGATACAGAACAAACTAGCGGGAGCGGAGCCTTCTAAGGTTCGATCTTGCTTTCTTCAGATGATGAATGATTCCATATCTTGGATAGAGGGAATCAAAACGACTTATCCAAAATTACATGAAATTTACACTGATAGTGAACTTGAGAGTATTTATGAAGATCGACTGCTAAAGCTTGCAAATCATAAGCTATTACAGGGAGGTCTTAGCCCTATTCAACATGAGACTGAGTTTGTAGCTTTCCGTGCTGAAAAGGTGGTCGGTAGGCTAGCAAACACGAACTTGCCTACTCAAGAAATAAAAGAGGTGCTCGATACTATTCCTCCTGAATATATGCCGGTGAGCAAACTTGCAGAGATTCCCAATAATAGTGAAAACAAAGAGATGTTAGAAGCGGTTTGGAAAGATCTTTTTGGGAAATTTATTGAAAAGGGATCTCTTACTGATATAGAGAAATTGCCGAGTGCTCGCCGTACAGAGCAGGCGCGTTGGGCAGCGAGGCTTCTACATGCAAAACAGGTTTTAGGCAGGGATTTGCCTGTTGGCTTGCCTAAATTAGATATTGCATCCTTACATCATCTAGTATTAGCGGAAGATGCTTTTTATGATTCTCCAATCATTTTAGATGATACCGAATGTGCGAAAAAACAAGAAATTTACGTGGCCGTTATCAAGGAGCCACTCAATCAGCTAATTTTTGTTCACTTAGAAAATCGTGAGGCTCCTGGAAACTCACTTGATGGACAGCTTATTGCTGGAGTATTGGCTGGACAGGTTTCTTCAACTCGTTTTGGGCAAACAAAAGGGGATAGAGGGTTGATTGAGAGTTTGCTTGCTGAAAAGCCTCCTGGCAAAGGTTTTAATCAAGAACAGATAGATGCCCACTTGGATATGCTGCCTTATGATGGGGCTATGTTTAGAGGTCAGGTCAGGCAGCAGCAAAAAGAGATGGGAGCGCTCTTCGATGATGAAACGCTTGAAAAGATTTATTATCTGGAGGTTGAGCGTGCAGCGAGGGACCTGTATGGGTTTAGTGATGCGCAGATTGAAAATTTAAGAGGGATTCGTGGCCAGAAGAGAGAAGATGGGTGGGAGGCTCGAAGTTTTCTTAGTGATCGGGCGATAAATGATGTTCGCACGGGAAATTACAGTCACCCTTCAGGTGTTGCTAACAGTACATTTGCTGACCTAATGGAAGTTACCCGGTTGGTTACAATACCTGCTGATGCAGAACTTGATGAATCCGAGCAGAAAAAGCTTTTAGAGAAACTACAGCTGCTTGCAGAAGATAAAACGCTTGCTAAGGCGCTATCAGCGTTTGCTGTTGACAACCCGACAAAGACGCTGGCAGATCTGCTGCCTTCTTTTCTTAAAAGGTTTACGGATATAAAGGCGACCTACAGATTGCCACTGGGTATATCTGAGCGGGCGGTGGCACTTGTGCTAGGGTATCAAAAATTGATGACCCTGCATGAGAAGTTAGCAGTTCCTATTGCAAAAGCTGAGGCTTTACTCGGTAAGAGTGAAAATCCGGAGGACATCAGCAATTCTGAAAAATTAACATATGCTGAAGTGGGTAAGCTTTCAAAGCTTTCTCGATTTAAAAAAGAAATAGCTGACATGAAGGAAAAGGCCCCCTTAGAGCTTCTTGAAGATTTGGGAATTACTGAATTTACTGGTGATTTAGCAAGGGCAAAAGCTCAGGCTGAGCAGGCTAAATCAATAATAGAGAGTTTGGAGCAACGGCTCTTGGCTGCCTTCAAGGAGACATATAAGGATGGTGATATCCTTGGGTATGTGGCCTCTAAAAAAGAGCAGTGGACAGATAGAAAGCTCTCCGGTGAAGAGGCTTTGACAGCACGTATCATCGACTACGGTTTGACGCACGGCATGAAGGCCTATTTTGACGAACAGGGTGTTTTGTGTATGTCGCAGCTTGGATCAGGCAATGAGCTAAATATTACCGACCCTTTAAGTATGTACGAGGCATTTGTATCTGATGGCTGGCGGGTAACTATTGCACCGCTTGTTCATTCATCCTGTAAGGAAGCGCTCGGGGAACGTTGGGAGCAACGGGTGCAGAATGAGTACATGGCGATAGAAAAGAAGATACATCAAGAAATCAATGAGCGATTTGAAAAAGGAATCAAAAATGACCAGGCAATGCGTGTAGAAGCTGGTTTGTCAGATTATCCTAGGTTAATCAATTTCCTTGGGGGTGTAGGTGGGCACGCTATTCAGCCACACATTGTATCAGAAGAGCAAGACTTTCGTCAGATCCACCTCGACTTTATAGAAGGGGCGGGTGAAGAAGAGTCTGTTCAGATTTGTTCGGAGTTTGTCTCAAAGTCGACCTTGGCGGCCCTGATGGAACTTAATAAAAATCTTTCAGCAGAGATTTTGAAAGGGCAACCGAACCTTAAAGCACAAACTGTACTAGGCACATTAAGAGACGTAGAGTTGGGTGATGAGGTTACCGCATACCTCCAACTTGACCATCATAAGCCAGTTGCTGAGCGTAATACATTAAAGAGTCTTTCAGACATAGCCTCTGCACGCAAGAGGTTGAAGGCCGCTTTAGTGAAAAATGGTTGGTCAGCTGATAAAGCTGAGTTGATGATTCGGGTTAATGATAATGAGGTCTTTGACTTGCCGTATGATAGACGAGAGCGGATGGAAGCAATTCATCCCGGCCGCATGGTTACTATCCTTGAAAAAGCGGGTTGTGCTACTCGCGTTGAAAAGCCAAAAATCTTTGAGCAGATGATTAAGCTTAAATAGGCCTGGTGTGGGCTCTCAAAAACTTTAGATTTTCAAACTAAAAATTTCTTCAAACGTGTGACCGTTTTTCTTCCCGTTTAGGGAGTGTTGACGCCGAGTAAATGTTTACAATTATCCTGCCCGCGCTAGCGTATCCTGCGTATCTTGTTTTTTTCTGTTGTAAACACCCCTGAAACATGTCTTAAAAACACGTTTCGTGCTGTTTTTGATTTTCACCATGACTATAACCAATGCTTTAGATAGTTGATTTTTTTTAGTTTAGCCTGATGCGTATACCTACTTATCCTGTTTTTATAGATTTAGCAGAGAACAAGATAGGCAGGATCGCAAGCGGCATGATAAGCAGGATGAGGGAAGGTATATGGACACATCATTAAAATTTAATGCATGTCAAAGGTTTAAAGTTTTTGACAGCCCAGGCCCGGCCCCAAGTGCGCTCCTTGGAGCTGAATGCGAATGCTTTTGATAATGAATTGACACGAATCAGTGTAATCGCAGAAAATATTAAACCTTTATTATTCATCCAATACAACTATTTAGCATGTTTTATTATCGCGACGAGACAGGATTGCATGTGGGGACGCCCGAAATGTTCCATGAGATGACCGGAGCCATTTGGGTGGAAGAGATGCGAATCAATGATTCCGCTGCGATGCAAGAAATTAAACCGCCTCACAAATCAGATGCGGAATGGATGCAGCTTATCAAGCCTCTCTATCATGCTTTTCGCAAAAGGCCCCCTAAACTTTACCTCCAGAAAGGAACAGGTCCGGGACGCCATTCCGTACATGCCCTAGAACCTATCAGGAAAGGGACGATTGTCGCAGAATACTTGGGAGAATGGAGCGAAGAGTCAAAATCCCATTCCAGTTACAGATGGGGTCCGGTAGATGGACATCTTTACCGAAACTATGGAGGGATGATCGAAGACGGTTTTCCAAATCTTGCTCCTTTTCACCTTTATAACGTTGCAGGTGTTCCTTTAAGGATTGTTTTCTTGGCGCTCGACGATGTTTTACAGGGAGAGATGCTAACGGTCCACTACGGTATGAACCATTCTGTGAAGCTGTATTACCACGACGAATACAGACTCGACAAGATGTGCGCTTTTCTTTCTCAAAACCCGCTTGAGCAAGTGGCGAAAAAGATTAAGGAGCTTAGAAGAGAAAATCCTCTTCAGCTAGGCTGGAAAAAAAGCCTGGAACTAGAAAACCTTACTGCTAAAATCCGCTACCTTTTCCAGACGCCAAGCGCTCTAATGCTCGCCCTCTTGAAGCATGCAATTCAACCAAAAGAAACTTTCAAGCTTCTTCAGGATGCGGAATTCCGCTTCTTCTTTCTCAACTTTCCCTTTCAGCCGAATCCAAGACAGAAGGAGATAATCCACTATTTGGAAAAGATCCACTGCTATTTTGAAAAAGGAGAGGTAGATACCGAAGAGGCTCTTGAATTGCTCGGGTGTGTTCGTCAACGGATATTCCATTGTCTTTTTTTGAGCGGGAGGGGCAAAAAAGAGCAAACGCTTTTGTGGAACAAAGTCTTTGATGCCGTACAGGGGGTGGATAGAGCTTCGATTGAATTCTTATCTAACCAAGCAGTGGAAAAAGTGCGTTTGATTCAAGAATGTCTGTATTTCGCCAAAGAGATTAGATCACCTTTAGTTCCTTGGCTTCAGTTTCTTGCTAATCCCCCGCTGCCACTTTCTCCAACAGGCTAGATCGTTTCATCGTTCTAATCACTTAAACTGAAAACTTAACGATTCAAACGATGAAACGATATAAATATAAAAATCAAAACAGGCATCAGTTCCCAAAAATGAGCGATTTTTTTGAATTTTCATCGTTATTATCGTTCTATCGTTTGAATCGTTGAGAGCTTAAGTGAACGGTATTGGGCATGACCCCGTTTTGACCCTATTTTTGCTCATCCTGTTTAAATTCGTTATAACCAGTTGCTTGCGATGTTTATTGTAATACACGAGTGCGTTTGAAATAGAATCTACTCACTGGTATGGTTGTTTCTAAGGCAAAAAAAAGTGCCAACCTCAAAAGAGATTGGCACCGGAATAAAAGGGCCTTCTACAAACTTATACGTTTGCAGGAGCAACAGTTGGTGTCTCTTGGGTAACTACAGGCTTTTGTGGCGCTGTACCAATTGAACCAAAGCTAATTGATGGGCTTTGTGTTGCCTTGCTGATGAATAGGCTTGCAAAGAGAAGGTTAATCGCAATCGATACGATGCTTGCTTTTTGGTTTGAAGCAAGGTTTAGTGTTTCTACACCAGCTTTGAATAGGTGAGCAGTTCCAAGACCAGTAAAGAGGTTTTGGTAGGTGTTGTGGCTAAATGGTAGGGTACCAGCTTCGCCTGCAATATCATGTACGATATGTACGATGTGATATGTTGCAAAAGCAGCTAGTTGTAGGTATGCAGGAACAAAAAGGCTTGCAACAGCAAATGGTAGGCCGTACACAACTTTCTGTGCGATTTTAGCAGCTGTTTGAGGAAGTACAGCTTCTGTTAAATCTTCAAACTTTCTTCCGCAGAATTTTGCTGAATCGTTTACAAGGCCGACTGAGCTTGTTACTGCAAAGGTAACAGCATCTTTTACTGAGTTGGCAACTGATGAAATCATGTCATTTCTCCCTTAAGAGTTGTTTAAAAAAGTAACACATTGTTGAGTCTCTTTGTGAGGCTCTGCAAGGTATGTGCTTTACATGCGATACACATATCCTATTGCTGTTAACGATTCATTAAGAGAGTGTTAAATTCTTAATAAACCATGTCGTAAAATAACTTTCGTTCAGGTTTTGAATCCTACACTTTTCAACTTCTTTCTGCAAGGATTTTGCTTTTCTGCTCGTTTGCGTATAGCTACGCTTCAGCAAACTTTGCATGAGGAAACAAAATGCGTGCCATCACACCATATATGGCAGCACCTAGTAGATAACTTGGCTTTAGCGTAGTTACAAGGCCTCCTACATTGTATAGCGCGACGCTTGCTGCACCTGTGAAGGCTCCAACATAAAAGGTGTCGTATGTATCTTGTGAAAAGGGTCCATAGCCAAGGTCGACAATGTAACAGCCAATTCCTGCTGCAATATTTAAAGATAGTGGAAAGCTAAAAATTGCAGCGGCAATAGGGAGTGAATAGAAGATTTTTTTTGCAACTTTGTTCCAAGGGTCTGGCAGATTGCTATCTGTCCATTCACTTACTTGTCTTCCTAATACATGCCACTGATTTTCAAGCTTTGTGTAGGCACGTTTTGCAGGCTTTATTGCCCACGTGTTTATATGTGAAAAGAGATCAACTTTTTGGTTTGCCATAGTGTTCCTATATCCTTTGTGTAGTGCATTGGATATAGCACCAGTTGCATTTTTTTGTCTAAAGTTCTGTTCGCATTAGGCACAGAACGTCAACTGAGGCAGGCTCTAGGGCCTGTAGGGCTAGGCTTGCGCGCTCGGCTGTTGCACCTGTTGTATATACGTCATCAATCAGCAGTAGGCGTTTGTTGGAAAGATCATGGCTTTTTTTGCAGGTGAAGATATCGGTGCCTAACAGCTTCCGCTGTTCTTTTGGCAAAAGTGTTTGGCTTACCGAAAAAGAGGTGCGTTTAAGTGGGCAGATCACAGGCTTTTGCATCATCTCTGCCAAATGATGGGCAAGTAGGGCACTTTGGTTATATCCGCGAATGCAGCTTCGTAAAAAGGATTGGGGGATATAGGTGATGTAATCAGGCGGTTGCCAAGCGAGTTGCTGGTGCTGCAAAAGCAAAAAGCCTGCCAGGCTTTTTGCAAGGTAGGGTCTATCTTTATACTTAAAGGCGACTAGAAGGCTTTTTTGCGGCCCCTCATACTCAAAGCAGCAGCCAAGGCGGGTGTAGCTTATTGGAGGGCTTTTAGCGCAAATGCAGCCTTCTGCAAAGCATCTACTGCAGCGCTGAGAGGTGTCGATACATTCAACTTGTGAAAGGCAGGTGAAACATAGGAGTTTTAAGGCCTCAGGTAGGGTCTCTTTGCAGTGAAGGCAGAGAGGGGGGAAGATGAGGCTAGAGAGTGAATCGAAAAATTGGCGATAGTTCATGGGTAAAGCGTGTGGTATGCATTTTTTTCTGGTAAAATTAAATTTAAAACTTTAACACTGAGGGTAAAGCAGCATAAGGAGGACGCCCATGGATCAAGAAGCCCAAGCCAATAATGATACCTATTGCAATCAAAGTTCGAGAACAGAATTTTTGATAAAAGATGAAGGTGCACTATGTAACCCTGAACCATTTTCTAAAGAGCGCTCGCGTGATAAACTCAAAAAACGAGAAGCTCTCATAAAAGAGTATGTCAACGTACGAAAACTTGCTTTAGTTGCCTCGGGCCTTGGAGAAAATGGATTTAGTAGCTTTTAGCGATGAGGAACCAATTTCACCACAGAGTCATTGACTCCGGGTGAATTACCAGCCTATTTTAGTTTTGTAGCTGTAAAGCTCTTCGTACCATTTCAATTTGTCTACGCAAGGTTTCGTTTGCATGCACTTCTTTTTCTATGTTCTTGCAGGCATGTAAAACTGTAGAGTGGGTACGCCCAAAAAATTCACCAATCATTACCAAAGATTCGTTTATGAGTTCTTTTGCTAAAAACATAGCTACTTGTCTTGGTAGTGCTATTTCTTTAGTTCTGGCAGCACTTTTAAGGTCTGATGGCTTCACTTGGAACACAGCAGCTACGCTCTTTAAGATGTTTTCAATCGATATTTTTTCACGAGGGGCAAGCTGGAACATATCGCGCAGCGTTTTTTCTACGAGATCTTCAGTGATTGAAATGTTCATAAGTCTTGCATAAGCGCTCAGACGGTTAAGGGCCCCTTCTAGCTGGCGGATATTGTGGTGAATATGCTCGGCTATATGAAAGGCGACATTGCTTGGTATTTCTAACCCACGCTGTTCTGCCTTATGCTGCAAAATGGCAACTCGTGTTTCAAGATCAGGCATTCCAACGTGAGCGACAAGACCCCATTCCATACGGGCAATCATGCGCTCTGATAACTTGAGCTGTGATGGGGGTTTGTCACAGGTAATTACAATCTGTTTTCCTGAGTTTATCAGCGTCTCAAAGGTGTTGCAGAATTCTTCTTCGAAGTTTTGGCGGTTTTGTAGAAACTGGATATCATCGACAAGTAATACGTCTATATTCGACCGATAAAAGCGCTTCATGCGATCTACAGATTTGCCACGTAAAGCATCGACTAACTGGTTAATAAAACCTTCTGTAGTGACGCACTGAACTTTAAGCTTTTTGTTATGTTCTTTGATGTGATGGCCGATGCTGTGCAGAAGGTGTGTTTTGCCAAGACCAACGCCGCCGTGGATAAAGAGGGGGTTGTAAGAAGAGCCTGGGCGGCTTGCAACGCCAAATGCCGCAGATTTCACAAATTGGTTTGAGTGGCCTTCAATAAACGTTTGAAATCTGTAAGAATCGTTAAGGCGAACTTCAAATGAGGAAAAATCTTCGCCTTGCTTCGAAGGATCTTGTGAGGGGTTTTGTCTTGAAGCATCTTGCTGTTGAGCAGGCACCGTTACTGGGGCAATGTTCGATCGCGGTTTGCGATCTTGCTTTTCGATGACAAAGGTGATGTTTGGCTCGCCAGTGACTGTAAGCGGTAAAAAAAGAGTAAGTTCTTTACGGAAGTTTGAAAGTAAGTATTCTTTAAAAAAGATGTTAGGAATCTTTAGAGTAAGCGACTCTGAGCTTGAGCTTGAAACTTCAATAGGAGTTAGCCAGTTGCCAAAAGCAGTTGGAGAGCAGCGTGTGCGCACATAGTCCAAAAACTGTGACCAAACTTCGTCGGGCCCAATCTCTTGAGCATCTATCGTCGGTTGGCATGTCATCATATTTGCACGTCCTTCTGGTTCACAGGTATAAAAATCACGTTTTGGAAACGACAGAACATTAACAATCCTAAACGGATGGTCGCAAGGTATTTGTCGTTAATTATTTTTTTTAAACCTCAAAGTGTTGAAAATCAGAATGCCGAGCATTTTGTTTAAAAGAATTTGTTAATTCTTTACCCTCTAATTTTCTTAACACTATGAGATATAACATCTTGTGTAGTTTTCGTTGTTGAGGCCTAATTTCTAACGATATGATCGTGAGGGGCTTATATTGTGGAAACTCCCGATCATAAAATTCTGCATCAAAGCACATCACTTGCATCTAGAAACTGTAAAGGTGCAAAAGAACCGTTCGGTCGTACCACTTGGACATCATCAAATGTACAGTAACTTTTTGCGTGTGTTTCTACTGTAAGGGTATCGAGGTTGAGACAGAAGTCCTTATCCAATGGTAACACTTTAGGCCCAGCATCAAGTTCTGAGAGCAGTTTTTGAACAAGCTCAAGACGTAAGTCTCCCATTGATCGAGCAAACTCAGATACTAAAGCAAGCCTTAGGTTCGGGGCGTTTTGGATAAGCTCAAGTAACCCATAGTAGCCAAGAGTTTGCTTTTGCAAAGTGACCTTTTCTAGATCCTCGGCTGTACATTCACCAATCCCTGCAATAAGAAGTGAGCAGGGTGAAAAGAGACCTCTGAGGCCATCGTGATAGCCTCCCGATGAAATAAATCCAACAGAGATCCCATTGCCTATTGCATCTATTCTAAGGGCAAGGTTATCGCCTTCTGTTTTGGCATAGCAAAGAGACAATGTGTCATCAATGGAGCGTACTTCGTGGGATTTTGTAAATGTCTCAAGCGATAGTATGCTGCCTAGCTCTTCTCTTATAGTTGGTCGCAAATGGCTAGATACAGAGGCATGGAGTTCAGGGTGAAGAAAGAAACGAATAACATGCGGCTCTTGTCCGTAGGACATAAGTGTGCGGTTGCTTTCGCGATTTAAGTTATAAATGCTAGTAAGTGTTTTTTCGATTGAGTCAGAAGGATTGGTAGCTATGACTACATCGATGTCTTGAAGTGAGAAGCCTTTTTGACAAAACTCTTCAAAAAAGTTGCCACTTGGATTTATGCAGATGCCTTTTTGATTAAGTGCTAAAAAATAGCCACCTTCTTGAATGTCGCTGTTTTTTGCATCAAAGAGTGCTTGATGTTCTTCAAACGAAAAGTTACCAAGTGTATCACGATTGCGCGTAGGCCAGCTTGAAAAACTTCGTATAAGATTTGTTTTTAGCTGCTTTGGTCTCTGCATGTAGCTGCTAAAAAGTTCTCTCATTTCGGTTAGGTATTCTTGGCGACGTTTATCAAATAGAATATCGAACGCTGTGTCTGTCTGCATGTTTTCCCTCGTTGCTTTCTAACTATGTTCGAATTAGTATCTTGTTCTTTTGAGATTTAATCTAGGGGTTTTAAGAAAGTGGCAAAGAATATAGTTCCAAAAATCGCAGTTGAGAAATTTTTCCCATACGCAAAGCAGTCGTTAGACAAATCTGATTTAGATGCTGTAAAAGAGTCTCTTTCACAGGTGCTTATAACACGAGGCATTAAGACTAAGGAGTTTGAGGAGGCACTTGCCCAAAAGGTATCGGCCAAATATGCCGTGACCTTTACCTCAGGAACAACAGCTCTATACGCAGCTTTTCAGGCAGCTGAGGTTTGTGCGTATGACAGGTTTGTGACAACACCCAACAGCTTTATTGCGACGACTGCTGCTGGGATGAGGCTAGGTGCTAAGCCAATATTTGTAGATATCGACCGAAAAAATGGTGGAATGTCCATTGAAGGGTTAAAAGAAATATTGAAAGAGCCGATGTCTCGAGGCCGTTTTGTTATCGCACCTGTTCATTTTGCAGGTATTGCTCATGATATGGCAGCTATTGATCGCGAGCTCAAAGGCCCAGACTATATAATTATTGAAGATGCGGCTCACGCGATAGGTTCCGAATATCCCGATGGCACAATGGTAGGAAGCTGCACACATAGTCATATGACTGTCTTTAGTTTTCATGCTATTAAAACGGTGACTTGCGCCGAAGGTGGGGCTGTTACAACAAATGATGAAAAGCTTTATCGAAGGCTTTTAACAATACGCAATAGCGGCATTCAGCGAGATTCTCAGTTTCTGATGCATGGGCAGAATGTAAAGGATCCAGATATGAAGGATCAAGCAGCTCCATGGTACTACGAAGTACAAGAGCTTAGCAGTAACTACCATATGACAGAAATGCAAGCAGCCTTAGGTTTATCTCAGCTAAAGCGTCTTGATGATTTTAGCGAAAAGCGAAAGCAGATAGTATCATGGTATCGCAAGTACCTTAGTGAAGTAAAAAATTTACGGCTTTTTGATGAGGCATATGATTCCAGAACCTGCTATCACCTCATGTGTGTGCAGGTAGACTTTGAAGCAGCTAAAAAGAGCCGAACGCAGCTTATGCAGGAACTTCATGAAGATGCTATTGGCACGCAGTATCACTACATACCCTTATATCGCCATCCAGCGGTTGCAAAGGTGTGTGGAGAAATACAAAGTCAGTTCCCAGAGATGGAGGGCTATTATGCCCAGGGGCTCTCTTTGCCACTGTATTATGAACTTAAAGAAGAAGATGTCAAATATATATGCGGATCTCTCAAGGCAAGGCTGGAAAAGTAAAAAAAAGGAGAGCATTTTGTTTAAATCAATTATTTTTACACTGTTGTTTGCTGCGGTAAGTTTTCAGGGGACTCTCTACTGCCTTGATGTAGAGGCGCAAGAGATACAAGTTGTTCAGATGATTAATGATGAGCGCATAAATCAGGGGTTTCCTCCTTTAAAAACTTGGGACGCCCTTACTTTGTGCGCAAGGCTCCATAGCCAAAATATGGCTGATGAACTCGTTGCTTTTGGACATGATGGCTTTGATGATCGCTACGACGAAATGCATGAACAAACATTTTGCACGAGGTTTGCTGAGAATGTGGCCTATTCATTCAATGTAAAAGATCCTCTTAAAACTGCTGTAAAGGGGTGGATGAATAGTCCGGGGCATCGCAAGAATATACTTGGTGAATACGAGGAAACAGCTGTAGGAATAGCCTATAGTAAAGAGGGCAAGTTTTACATTACACAGCTATTTGCGACCAAACTTGATGAGGGTAGGCTGAAGGGGGGGTAAGCTAGTTACCTTTTTGTCGGTGTGCTTATTTATTCGTACGTCATTAGCAGAGCTGAAGCGGTACCTGAAATAAAGGGATTAGGGTCATTTTGCAAAACTTTAGCAAGGCGAATGCCATCGGGCTTGCGTCCTGACATAAAGAAGGCTTTCGTTAAGTTAAGCAAGGTAGGAGAGTGATCGGCCTCTAGCTGCAAGGCTCTGTCTAGATATTTAATAGCCTTATCCGGCTGGTTTGTTTCAACGAATAGAGCACCCAATGCTTGGGCATCGTAGGAGCTTTCGGGATTTAGGATAACAAGAGCCTCGAAAAACGGCAGGGCAATATCATATTTTCCTTGGCGGATATAGGAATAGCCAGCATTTCTAATTTCGTCTAGTTGCTCTTCTGTCCAGCCAAGGCGCTTTGTCCAATTTATTCGACCCATGTCAGTTATCATCCTTGTAAGAATTGGCCAATTCGACCACCAATATAACGTAAAAGAGAGTTGATTTCTTCAATTTGATGAAAGCAAGCTTTTAGTACTGTGCGTTCATGCTCTTCCTCGGGAGTGCGGCACTCCATCTCTTCAATAATTTCTTCGTCTTTTTTTTGTTCTTCGTCTTGTCCCTGCTCTCTTTCTCCCATAAAAGGGATAATTCTGTGAAAAGAAAAGGGCGATCGTCTCTGCGAGGAGTAGCTTCTTGGGGCGTAAAAATAGGCCCAAGGGGAGCTTAGTGTAGCAATGCCTAGTAGTAAATCAAGTTCTGCTAGCTTAGGGTAGAGGTTAACGATAAGCGCCTGTGCGGGCACGCCTGTTGCATCTCTCATGTGGTACTGAGACATCACCTGCTCAATCAGCTGGGTGCGCCTTGCGTACTGGATGTATATCCCTATATCAAATTTATCAATAGTTACTGCTGGCATATAAAAGTGCTATCCCTCATTTTCCTGCTTGCTTTTTCATATATCTACCCTCTATTATTGTAGCACGAATTTTTTATTTTTACACCTGTGCATATTTCAGTATTACAACAGCCAATTTTAGAGCTTTTTCGAGAAATAAAGCTTAACTCCTTTATTGATGCCACCTTAGGTGCTGCTGGCCACAGCCTTGCTATGCTTCAAGCTCATCCAGAGCTTACTACTCTTATTGGTTTTGATCGAGATACAAGTGCATTAGAGATCGCAAAGTCTTTACTACCAGACACTTCTATTTTAATTCATAGTAATTACCGTCATATTCAAAAAAAACTTGAACAGCAGGGTATTTCACAGGTAGATGGTATCTTATTTGACATAGGGGTCTCTTCTATGCAGCTAGATCAAGCTGAACGTGGTTTTAGCTTTCAGCAAGATGGGCCGCTAGATATGCGCATGGACGACACGCAAACACTTACTGCTGAAGATGTTGTGTGTAGCTACCCTGAAGACAAACTAGCAAACATCATCTACAACTACGGTGAGGAAAGAGCCTCGCGAAGAATTGCAAAAGCTATTGTACAGGCAAGGCGTAAAGAACGAATAGAAACAACACAGCAGCTTGTGTCGGTAATTGAAACGGTATTGCCAAGACGGGGGAAACTTCATCCTGCTACAAAAACCTTTCAAGCTTTACGAATAGAAGTAAATTCAGAGCTTGAATCTTTAGAGCAAGCCCTTGATCAGGCTTTGCAGCTTTTGGCGCCTGGTGGTGTTTTAGCTGTTATCTCATTTCATAGCTTAGAAGATCGCATTGTAAAAAATATCTTTCGAAATCAAGATAAAGAACAGTTTCATATCCTGACAAAAAAACCACTCATTGCTTCAAGTGAGGAGTGTCGTCAAAATCCACGTTCACGCTCGAGTAAGCTAAGAGCTATTCAGAAAACAAAAGCATAGCCCAAGATTCGGCAGTTGAATTCACAGCTGAATAGTGCTACACTGAGGCCTCATTTTCACAAGTATTGGCTATGGGTTTTCTACTTCGGCTCTTTTGCTGTATATTTATTCTGGGAATTAGCCTCTATGCCTATGTAAGCAAGCATAATGCACTTACAGAGCGGCGGATGCGTGTGCCTATTTTGTCAAAAGAACTTCAGGCAATAGAAGAGGAAAATGTACGGCTTCTGTTTGCTGTTGAAAAGTTTGAGAACCCATTGCATTTGATGGAGCTTGCGCGCAAGCCAGAATTTTCTCACCTTAAACATCCTCTTGTCACCGAAATCATCATCGTGGACATTGCAAAACAAGAGGAGACAGAAACTCCATGAACATGAAAAATCCAAAATTTCGCGCCTTGATTTTAGGGTTGGGACTTTTTTTATTCTTCTCACTTCTTGTCTTTGTTTTTTTTCGCATTCAGATTGTCGAACAAGGGTTTTGGAAAAAAAGAGCACTTGCACAGCACTACTTTACAATACAAGAGCCGGGACAAAGAGGGACATTT
Organism: Chlamydiales bacterium; assembly: GCA_041737255.1. Classification (GTDB taxonomy): domain Bacteria; phylum Chlamydiota; class Chlamydiia; order Chlamydiales; family FEN-1388; genus SZAS-7. The sequence goes on from JBGSSB010000062.1 coordinate 23,413, forward strand.
TGGGCAAATACTGCCATTAAGCCGGGACATCCAGAAATGCCTCAAAAACTTGCTGTGGACATCCGAAAATATCACCTCTATATAGATCCACACGAGCTTCCTGAAGAAAATAAAAATGAGATAGCGCAAAACCTGCTTGCTTTGAGTAGACCATCAGAGGTTGAAATGAGGCGCTTTGTGCAGCAGTTTGCTAAAAAAAGCCGTTCGAGAAAGCTTGTCTCCTGGATGGACGAAGACAAAAAAAAGCTGATAGGCCAATGGTGGTATCCCTATGCTAAAACATATAAAATTGCTTCTAATGCGGTATACTTTGTTCCGGACAATCTTCGTTCTCACCCTTTTGGAAAGCTTTTAGGGCAGGTTTTGCATACAGTGCAGATGCAAAAAGATGAAAAAACAGCAAAGTTTTTGCCTACGGGTGGGTTGGAATTTTCCTGTAACCGCTATATCAGTGGTAAATCGGGAAAACGCAGGCTTATGCGCTCGCCGCGACATAGCCTAGAAATTCAGCAGCTTCTTGTTGAGCCAGAAAATGGAGCCGATGTTTACCTTACAATTAACCATGTTCTACAGGCAATTGCTGAAGAGGAGCTAGAAAAGGGAGTCAAGAGCTGTAAATCTAAGGCAGGTTGGGCGATTGTAATGAATCCTTATTCAGGCGAAATTTATGCTATGGCGCAGTACCCATTTTTTTTCCCTGATTCATATCCCATGTATTTTGCTCGTCCCGAGCTTGTTCAGCATGCCAAAATTAAGGCAATTACAGATGCAAATGAGCCAGGATCTCCAATGAAAGCTATTACTTTAGCAATAGCGTTAAAGGCAAATCAAGAGATGCAAAAAAAAGGGAAGCCTCCTCTTTTTCATCCTAATGAAAAAATAGACTCTTCAAAAGGAAATTTTCCGGGAAGAGGCAAAAAACCTCTTAGAGATACCAGAGTCCATCACTACCTTAATATGTATCTAGCGTTGCAAAAGTCATCAAATATCTACCCTGCAACCCTAATACAGCGAGTTGTTCAAAATTTTGGTGATAACTGGTACCGAGAAGAGCTTCAAAACACTTTTGGCTTTGGGGTAAAAACAAAGGTAGAGCTTCCGGGTGAGAGTATAGGTCTCTTGCCAACTCCAGGAAAAAAACATCCAAATGGTAAGTTTGAGTGGTCACAGCCAACTCCTTATTCTTTGGCGATGGGGCATAATCTTCAGGCAAGTAGTATTCAAATGATTAGAGCATTTGCTGTTTTAGCCAATGGAGGGTATCTTGTTGATCCAACGCTTATTAAGAAGGTTGTGAAGAGACATTTAGATGGAAGCCAAGAAATTTTACTTGATCATACAAACCCTGAGAGGGTAGCCTCTTTCCCGAAGGTGTTAGATGAGTCAATTACAAAGGAAGTAACAAGGGCGATGAAGGGAGTTACAAAACCAGGCGGAGGAGCTCCTACAGCAGATATTTTTGGGTATACAGAGGCTGGAAAAACTGGAACTTCCATGAAGATTATAGGTGGACGGTATTCAGAAAAGAGCCACTTTGCTAGTTTCTTAGGGTATGCACCAGCTGATAAGCCTGCTTTTGTAGTTATGGTAGGGATGGATGAACCTGCAGTCGGTTTTGTTCCAGGCAAGGGAATGAACCACTATGGTGGTAGCTGCGCAGCTCCCGTATTTCGCGAAATTACTAGGCGCTCTTTAGAGTATCTCGGAGTGCCTCCTGATGATCCTGGTGGATATCCTAAGCGAGATCCTCGTCATGATCCTGCGACTGCCGATTGGTATAAAGAAGCTGAAGAGCTAAAAAAACTCTATGAACAATGGAATGGAAAACGTCACTGATGAAACTAAAAACACTACTTAAAGACCTTCCTGATATACAGATTAAGGGTTCCAAAGATATTGAAATTACAGGAGTTACATCTAACTCTAAGCTTGTAAGTCCTGGCTGCTTGTTTGTTGCAAAAAAAGGTCGTACAGTTGATGGTACGGCATTTATTCCTGAAGCTATTTCGGGAGGAGCCAGTGCTATTTTAACAGATATCTATGACCCCTCACTTAAGCAGGTGGTGCAACTTATTCACCCTAACGTTCTTGCAAGTGAAGCAAAAGTTGCAGCAAGCTACTACCAGCATCCATCAAAAGAGCTTTGGACAGTAGGCGTTACAGGCACTAATGGAAAAACGACGTCAACTTTTGCTATTAAGCATCTACTTGATACAAGCCTTGTTCCTACGGGTTTAATTGGTACGATTGAATATGTTGTAGGCCCTCGTCGCTACATTGCAAGCCGTACAACACCCGATGTGTGTGCAAACCACAAGCTTCTTCGGGAAATGGTTACAGGCGGATGTAGAGCTTGCGTCATGGAAGTGACTTCTCATGCGTTAGATCAAGGTCGCGTAGCTGAAATAGAATTTGACGTTGCTGTTTTTGCAAATTTTAGCCACGAGCACCTTGATTATCACCACACAATGGAAGAGTACTTCAAGGCAAAAGCTAAGCTTTTTAATGGTCTTAAAAAAAGAAGCGTTGCTCTATTGAATGCCGATGATCCATGGGTTATGCGCTGCAAACACCTTACCGCATCATCTGTGATGACATTTGGCATTAATGAACATGCAGATCTTATTGCAAAAGATATCCATTTTGATCCCACAGGCACACACTTTACAATTGAATATGCCCAGCAAGAAATGGCCTTTTATTGGCCGTTAGTTGGCCGATTTAACGTATATAATGCACTCTCTGCTATAGGCGTGGGTATTATTAAGGGATATAGGCTTGATGAAATTGCAACAAGGCTTGCAAGCTTTAGGTCAGCTCCTGGTCGCCTGGAGGCTATTGATAACCCACTTGGCCTACAAATTTATGTCGATTATGCGCACAAGCCTGAGGCCTTGCGTAATGTGCTAGAGACCTTAAAAGAGCTTAGCCGTGGACGTATTATCACAGTGTTTGGGTGCGGAGGTGAGCGCGATCGTGATAAGCGAGCGCTTATGGCTGAGGTCTCAGAGGAAATTTCTGATATCACTATTGTAACCAGTGACAATCCTAGAGGCGAAGACCCTAATGCTATCATAAGAGAGGTTGTAGCAGGCTTCCAAAGGCCTGATACATACTTTGCAGAGCCAGACCGTAGAAAGGCGATAAACCTAGCGGTTAATCAAGCGGGGCCAAATGATATTATCCTTATTGCTGGTAAAGGTCATGAAGCCAAGCAGGTTTTCGCATCACATAGCATTGATTTTGATGATAGGCTTATCGCTCGAGAGTGTACCGAACAGCTTTATCACAACGTCGAGAGGTAGTCTACATGCTGCAACTTTTAGCCCTTCTTTTACTTTTGGTGACTACTTCGTGTGCACGCCCTAAGGAAGATCGTTTTTCAAGGCAGGCAATACGGCCTAAGGTGCTTCCGGTCATTATACTAGACCCAGGTCATGGGGGAGCTCACGACGGCACTAAAATGGTAATTGCTCCTTATACAAAAGAAAAAACCTTGGCACTTCAGTCAGCATTTCAGGTGCGAGATTTTCTTGAGCAGTGGGGATATAAGGTGCGTATGTCACGAGCTCGCGATATCTTTGTGCCACTGGCTGAACGAGTGACTTTTGCAAAACAGCAGAAGGGGCATATTTTTGTAAGCATCCACTTTAACCATGCGCCAAACAAAAATGCCCATGGGATTGAGGTTTATTACTACGACAAAAATAAACATACAGAGCGCTCAAAACAGCTAGCAAAAGCTATTTTAGATGATATATGCAAGCGCACAAAAGCTGCATCAAGAGGGTGTCGTCCTGGAAACTTTCATGTTCTACGTGAAAATGGCGAAATGCCAGCAGTTCTTGTGGAAGGTGGCTTTTTTTCAAACGTTGTTGAAGCTAAAAAGCTTTCCGACCCACAGTATGTCAGAACACTTTCTTATTCAATTGCGCAGGGTGTTGACGACTTTGTTCACAAGATCATGATTGTAAACACTAAAGAGCCCTAAGTCTTTTGGTTTGATAGATGGGGATCACGCCGAATATCGTTCACTTATGTTCTAATCGTTGAGTTTTCAGCTTAAGTGAACGGTGTTGAGTTGACGCTTGGTCATCAAATATAGATCATTTCTATAAGCTAACTCAATTGCAAGATTTGTCTATTAAGAACAGTTTTAGAACTTGTTCAGTCGCCATCAGCCCCTGTAAGACTAAAAATAGCGACCAAAGAGCGTTTCTAGTTTTTCTTGTCGGTAGGCGAATATTGCTTTTATCTCTTGTTCCACTTTAAAGGTGTGAATAGCCTTGCCTAAAGGTCCTAGGGGGAGTTGGTAGTAAATGGTGTCAACCATCTCAGTTCCATTAGGAATAGGGGTAAAGCGGTGTTCATGGTGCCACATCTTGTAGGGCCCAATACGCTGTTCATCTATAAAATAGTTCTGTTCTTCGACATGTGTAATTTCTGTTACCCACTCCATAGGCATATTCCATAAGGGACGAATAGTGTAGGCTATGATTTGGCCAGGATACATTTTTTTATCTTGCAAATCATTGGTTATTTCAAACCCTAAGTGTAGGGGTGTCAACGTCTTGAGGTTTGCTGGTGAGGAAAAAAAGTCCCAGCATTCTTCTAGAGATATAGGAAGTTTTTGTGAATAGTTTAGGCAGTGCATGTATATAATCCACATATGAGGGGTTTAGAGCTTTGCGAAAAGGCTCTTTAATTCTATATATGACACAACCAGCTTTTAATAAAAAGATCTTTATTGAGTCGGATTGTAGTACTTATCATCTAGCTCAAATAGTGTTGAAAATCTTGAGTCTTTTTAGTGGGCAGGAAATCTGGAATGATAGACTTGATTTGCGTGGATAGCACTCATTGGTGGTATCCACGCAAAAAATTATCTATTTAACAATTTTTGTGTAGGGCTTATTCACTCCAGTTGGTGTGGATGAACTCACCACGTGGACGATCTATGCGCTCATAGGTGTGGGCCCCAAAGAAGTCGCGCTGTGCTTGCAAAAGGTTTGCAGGAAGCCTCGGACTTCTGTATCCATCAAAGAAGGCAAGAGCCGTGCTTATGCAAGGCGCTGGGATGCCGCATTCAGCAGAGAGCGATGCAATTTTTCTCCAGCTGGCTTCTGCTTTTTGAAGCTCTTGTACAAAGTAAGGAGCAAGTAGTAGTGATTGAAGATCAGGGTTTTGATCGTAGGCTTCTTTAATTTTTCCGAGGAATGCAGAGCGTATGATGCAGCCGCCTCTCCACATAAGGGCTATGGCGCCAAAGTTTAGCTTCCAGCCATATTCTTTGGCGGCTTCACGCATAAGTAAAAAGCCTTGGGCGTAGCTTATGATCTTTGAGGCATAAAGAGCTTGTTCAAGTGCGCTAATGCATTCTTCACGGCTTATGGTTATAGGCTTTACTTTGCTGGAAAGTAGTGAGCTTGCTTTTTTACGCTCATCTACCATCGAGCTTAAAAATCGAGCAAAAACAGCTTCGCCAATAAGTGTAAGCGGCATGCCCATGTTAAGTGCATCAATTGCGGTCCACTTACCTGTGCCTTTTTGACCTGCGACATCTAAAATTTTGTCAACAAGGGGAGCGCCATCACTATCTTTTACTTTAAATATTTGGCTTGTGATTTCGATAAGGTAGCTATCGAGTATTCCTTTATTCCATTTTGTAAAAGTCTCTTGCAGCTCATCTGCAGAAGCATTTAGGCCGCGCTTCATAAGGTCGTATGTTTCTGAGATTAGCTGCATGTCGCCATACTCAATGCCATTATGTACCATTTTCACATAGTGTCCCGCGCCATCTTCTCCTACCCAGTCGCAGCAGGTTTCGTCGCCAACTTTGGCAGCGATAGCTTGGAATATAGGCTTTACAGCAGGCCATGCTTCAGAGCTGCCTCCTGGCATAATTGAAGGGCCAAATCGTGCGCCTTCTTCGCCCCCTGAAATGCCAACACCTAAAAAGTGAAACCCTTTGTCTTTGAGCTCTTTTGTACGGCGGTTTGTGTCGATAAAGTTACTGTTGCCACCATCTATTATTATGTCACCAGGTTCCATGAAGGGGAGGCACTGGTTGATGAGGTCATCTACTGGAGCTCCAGCTTTTACCATAAACATTACGCGGCGTGGGCGCTTAAGCGTTTTAAAAAACTCTTCCATGGTGTGGGTGCCCACAATACTTTTGCCAGCGGCAGGGCCTTGGGTAAAGTCGTCAACTTTCGAAGTGGTGCGGTTAAAGACAGCTACAGTAAAGCCATGGTCGGCCATGTTGAGTACGAGGTTCTGTCCCATAACGGCAAGGCCTATAAGGCCGATATCTGCTTGTGGTTCCATTGCAAACTCCTAAAGTTTATCGCTAAATAGTCAAAAAAATGAGGTTTAAAATTGTCCCCGGCGCGGATCGAACGCGCGACCTGACGCTTAGGAGGCGTCCGCTCTATCCACTGAGCTACGGGAACAGTAAAATCGTTTAAGCTCTAAGATTTCGTCTTGAAGACGAGCTGCTATCTTGAGCTGCAAGGCTTTGGGGTCTTGTTCATCAAATTCTGAAAGCAAGATGGGTTTGCCAAAGACGCAGGCTGTTTTTGTTGTAAAGAGGTTAGGATACTTCTTATTTTTTGGCCAGGCATTATAGCTGCCATGAATGTAGGTTGGTATAATGGCAGCCCCTGATTTTCGGCTAAGCATGCCTACCCCTTGTTTAAAGGGGGCAAGTTCTCCATCTGGGCTTCTCGTGCCTTCAGGAAAGAGGAGTATTTTTTTTCCTTCAGAAAGGAGCTTGCATGCAAGTTTTAGTGAGCTTGAATCGTTGTTGCCTGTAAGAGGGTGTGCGTTGAGCGACGTTATAAGAGGACAAAGCAGCTTATTATCAAAGAGTGTTTTACGAGCAAGAAAGTGGATAGGCTCAGGCCAGGATATTGCAACAAGTGGAGGATCAAGAAAAGATGCATGGTTTGCAGCAACAATGGCGCCAGCAGGGTATACAACACCCTCTGGAATAATTATCTCGTGAGCGTACGCAATTTTAAAGAAGCCTCTAAGAAGGAAGAATGATGCTTTATAGAAAATGCTCATACGTTAGTTTAAAGGTTTATCTTGCCAATCTTTTTTAATGTTGATTATGCGATTTATAACCTGATTGCATGAAAGATCTGATGTGTCGATAAGTGTGGCGTCATCAGCGGCTTTCATAGGAGAAATATCACGGCTTGCATCATAGCTATCACGCTTATTGATATCATTGAGTACTGTATCGAGTGAAATGGTGCTGTTGTCAGGATCTTTGTCAATAAGTTCACTATATCTGCGTTTGGCACGCACTTCTAGAGATGCCGTGAGAAATATTTTAACTTCAGCATCAGGAAAAACTACAGTTCCCATATCTCTTCCTTCAAACACTGCATTCACACCACGTGCAAGTTCTCGCTGGGAAGCTACTAGGGTTTCTCTTACGATGCCAATAGCTGAGACTTTTGACACAAGATCAGTTACTTCTTTTGTGCGAATATGCGCCGTTACATCTTCATTACCCACTAAAAATCGTTTGCCATATATATGGCTCTGAATAGTTACGGGGTTGCTTTTAAGAAAAGCTTGTAGTGCTTCTGTGTTGTCGGGATCTATGTTGTTTTTTATGAGACCATAGGTGAGTGCTCGGTACATGGCACCAGTGTCAAAGTAGTTATAGCCAATTTCTTCTGCTAAATTCTTTGCGACTGTTGTTTTCCCGGTACCTGCTGGTCCATCAATAGTAATAATCATGAGCGCATCCTTAGCCAAAAGTAAAGTAGTGGGGTAGTAAAGATAAGTGAATCTACAACATCAAGCATCCCGCCAAAGCCAGGCAGTGTACTTGAGTCCTTAACCTGTGCATCGCGTTTAAGAAGGGATTCTGCTAAGTCACCTATTTGTGAAACAATGCCAATTGAGGCTCCAAGCAAAAGGGCCTCTGTCAAGGTTAGGTTAAGCGCGTCAACGCTCCCGGTAGCTTGAAAGTAGATGAAAAAACCAAGGCTTGCTAGGGTGCTTCCTAAAAGGCCTCCAATCGCTCCTTCAATAGTTTTTTTGGGAGAAAGTGTCGGAGCTAGTAGATGGCGCCCAGAGAGCTTCCCGGCAATGTAGGCTGCAGTGTCGGTCATCTTTGTTGTTATAAGAAGGTAGACAAACCATGCTGCAGATCCTGAGAAATTGATATCGAGAAGAAAGCCTAAGGGAATTGTTATGTATGCAACACCAAAAACTGTTACAGCAAGGTTTACAATTGAGCGTTCATGTTTTGTAAAGTGGGCCATAAAGGCAAGTGACATAAAAATAAAAAGAAAGGGCACTGCAATAGATTCTGAGCCTACAGCATAATGAATAAAAAAGTATGCGATTGAGGCAATAATTGGCAGCTTCCTAAGTGGATGAAAGCCTTTATTAGCAGATAGGGTGTAATACTCAGACAGCGCCGATGCTTGCACAAGGGCAAGAGTAAGGACAAAAAGGTAGTCAAAAGGGGGCGTGTGTGAAAAATAGATGACTATTGCTGAAAAAACAATACCCATAACGCTCATTAAGCTGCGCTGCTGAAAGTTGTTAAGACCAGAAAAATTCATGGTTATGTACGTCCTCCAAGACGTCGTTCTCGTAATTGATAATCACGTACAGCTTGTAGCAGGTGCCGGTGGCTGAAATCGGGCCATGCAACACTTTCTATGTACACCTCTGCATAGGAGCTTTGCCAGAGCAAAAAATTGCTTAGTCGGCTCTCTCCGCTTGTGCGAATGACGAGGTCTGGATCGGGCCAGAGCCTTGTATCAAGGTGTGCAGAAACTGTTTGTTCAGTGATTTGTTTAGGGTCGATTTTTTCGGCGACTATTTGTGCAATAGCCCTTACGAGCTCATCGCGGCCACCGTAATTTATAGCTAAAACCAAGTCAAATCCAGTGCAGTTTTGTGTTTGACGCATTGTTTCGGTGAGGATAGCTTTGACGCCCGCTGGTAGTAGATCTGTATTGCCGATAGTAGATAGACGTATGTTTTCTTCGACAAGGCGTTGCTGATATGAGGCAAGGTACTGCTGTGTAAGCTGCATAAGGCTTTGAACTTCGGTGCCGGGTCTTTTCCAGTTTTCGGTGGAAAAAGCATAGAGTGTTATTATTTTAATACCCAGCTCTTTTGCAGCTCGTACAATTTTAACAACACCTTCGTAGCCTGCTTTATGACCTTTCTCTGTGGGGAGTCTGTTGCTTGAAGCCCAGCGTCTATTGCCATCGGGGATAATAGCAATGTGGTGGGGGATGTGCCTAGGGTCAATCGACTCAAGATCTTGGCTTGAGAAAACGGGATCGAGTACGGGCCTGTTCGCGCACATGTAAAACCTAAAAAAATAAGTTAATCATTATACATAAACAGGGAATTTGTGGATAGAGCCGAAGCCTCTTATTATTATCCGCCATCTGAGAGTTTAAGCACTTCCATGAATGCCGACTGAGGAATGTTTACCTTGCCGATTTCTTTCATGCGCTTTTTACCTTCCTTTTGCTTTTCCCAAAGTTTCTTTTTACGTGTGATGTCGCCACCATAGCATTTTGCTGTGACGTTTTTGGTAATAGCACGGATTGTCTCACGAGCTACGATCTTACCGCCTATAGCTGCCTGTATAGGCACGCGGAAAAGCTGCATAGGAATTACTTGGCCAAGCTTTTCGCAGATTGCTCTGCCTCGGCTTTCGGCTTTTGTACGGTGAATAAGGCAAGAAAAAGCATCTACAGGCTCTTCGTTTACGCGAATTTCAAGTTTGATGATGTCGCCATCTTCATAACTATCAAATTCATAATCAAAAGAAGCATAGCCTTTACTTACAGATTTTAGCCTGTCAGCAAAGTCTGAAACAATTTCATTTAAGGGAAGTCTGTATGTTACCATAAGACGTTTTGGATCAAGCGTTTCCATTTTCAAACATGTGCCACGTTTTTCCATTGTCAGGTTCATAACTGCACCAAGATAATCCGATGGCACGATGATGTGCGATATAACCCAAGGCTCTTCAACCCAAGATATATGTGAAGGATCAGGGTAGTGAGCGGGGTTGTCTACTTCGTGAACGGTGTTATCATTAAGGACAAATTTATAGACTACGCTGGGTGATGTTGTAATGATATCTAAGTTAAATTCACGGCTAATGCGCTCTACAACTATTTCTAGGTGTAAAAGGCCTAAAAAGCCGCAACGAAACCCAAAGCCTAAAGCTGTGCTGCTCTCTTGCTCAAGGTGAAGGCCTGAATCATTAAGCTGGAGTTTTGCAAGAGCTTCGCGAAGTGTTTCAAAGTCAGAGGAGTCCATCGGGTAGATGCCGGCAAAGACAACAGGGTTTTTTACTTCAAAGCCAGGAAGGGGTTCTTTTATAGGAGATTTAAGTGTTGTAACAGTATCTCCAACGTGGACATCCTTTGGGTTTTTCATATTTGCAACAAAGTAGCCCACTTCTCCTGCTCGAAGGGCTTCAACGGGTTTTTGTTGAGGTGAAAAAACACCAACTTCACTTACTTCAAAAGATTTGCCAGTACCCATGAGTAAAATGTCTGTACCGCGCTTTATCTCACCTGACAGTACACGTATGTACACCAAGATACCGCGGAAATTATCAAAAAATGAGTCAAAAACAAGTGCTTTTAGTGATGCATCTTTACTGTTTTCAGGAGGTGGTATGTGTGTAACAATGCGCTCTAAAATATCTTCTATGCCTATTCCCGTTTTAGCTGAGCAGCAAATGGCCTCTTCTGTTGATACAGCAAGGGCTTCTTCGAGCTGTTGTAAAACAGATTCCAGATCCGCAGTAGGTAAGTCAATTTTGTTGATAACTGGAATGATGGCAAGGTTTCTTTCAAGAGCAAGGTGCATGTTTGCAAGGCTTTGGGCTTGAAGGCCTTGGGCTGCGTCAACTACAAGAAGAGCTCCTTCACACGCCGCAAGTGACCGTGATACTTCGTAAGTAAAGTCCACGTGGCCTGGTGTGTCAATCAGGTTCATTTTATAGACTTGGCCATCTTTTGCTTTATAGTGCATCGTTACAGGGTGTGCCTTTATCGTGATGCCACGTTCGCGTTCAAGATCCATGCCATCTAATACCTGCGCTTGCATATCACGTTTGGAGATGGTGCCTGTAAATTCAAGGAACCTATCTGCCAAGGTTGATTTGCCATGGTCGATATGAGCAATAATGGAGAAATTTCGAATATATTTTGTGTCGTGTGTAGTCATAGACGAAGAGTATACCTAAATTCCCATTATTTTATAATTACATAAAGTTATATACATCTCAAGATGTTCATTATTAAATGGTTGGATTCTCTAGGGGAGGGCTTGAACAGAAGACTTAAAGTTTAAATTTGAAGTTAAATTGTTTATGTTATAGTATTAGGTATAGAGAAAAAGGCAGCCTGTTGGCTGTGGCTCATTGCAGCTAGAAAAGTTATAGGCAAGTAAGCTTTATCGTACCTGTGGAGGGTTATATGCCAAAAGGTGGAACTTCAGATTTCGAAAATATTCGTGTCGGAGAGACTGTTGAGGGCACAGAAGGTGCTAATATTGAAGCAGCAGATCAGATTAAAGATACGCTTAAACAGATGGCTTCTGCTGTACAGCAGGGGGTTTTGCCTAAGCAGATGTTTGATGTGGGAGATGACACCATTGAAGGTCTCTATACTCAGGCCTACATGCTCTACAATCAGGGAAAATTTAAAGAAGCGTCACTAATCTTTGTTGTTTTGGCTCTTCTTGACCCAAATCAAGCAAAATTTCACATAGGCTCTGCTGCCTGTCTTCATCGTATGGAAAAGTATGAAAAGGCAGCTCAGATATACCTGATAGCGTCAGCACTTGATCAGCAAAATCCACTGCCTCATTTTCATGCAGCAGATTGCTATATTAAGCTTAACGCTTTGCCGCTTGCTGAAATGTCCTTAAATAATAGCATCCAGTGCTGTGGTGAAAAGAAGGAATTTGAACTCGTAAAAGAGCGCTCTCTTCTAATGCTTGCAGCAGTTAAAGAGGAATTTAAGGCCTTTATGGAAGCGCACAAAGATGACCCAGAATAGTTTAGTTGTCTGGCGACAACTAAAGTATTTTTGGCGTGCCCCTATAAAATAATTGACTATTATAATTCAACGGAGTACGAAGGTAGGTGTGATAAAAACCTATCTGAGAGGATGAATTATGAATATACCTTCCCTACCAACGTCTAATGTTGGCGTGCTTCCACGAGTTCTTGAGAAGCTTGAAACGAATGTTCTTAAAATGCAGGCAAATCCCGAAGATGTTACTAACCAGCAGCGCGTTGTTGCTTGGGCTGTAGCTTCTGTTGGTGCTTTTGTACTTGCGGCAGTTGACCAAGTGCTAAATACAGCACTGATTGCTGTGAAACTTGTTCCTGTTGGCTTTAATGTAACAATTGGAAAACTTACAGGGCTAAGCAAATTTATTACATCACCTGCCTTAACAGGAGATGATTTTGCTGGTCACTTTTCAAATATTCGTCGTTGTTTGCTTATTCAGTTGAATGCAGCAGCGGTGTTTTTTATGCTTCAGCAGCCTTCAATGGTTACAACTGTTGCAAGAGAAGTGAAGTTTATTCCCGTTGTGTATGGATATGAAGCAACTGGTTCTGGAAAAGGTTTAGGCGGTGGTAAAGCAACTACTCCTCCTCCTATTACAGATGTGGCAGTCACACAAAAAGTGTAAGCTTTCAAAAGGGTGACATCTATATGTCACCCTTTTTATTATCCAATCAACACTTGCCAACCAAAACGTACACTCTCACCAAGTTATCCTTACTAGCACCTAAATCTAGTTCATCTACTAATTTCGTCATGTCGGCTGAGGAGGATTTTCTCGCCAAAAAGGTGTAAAGTTGAGACTATCTTTTTGGTAGAAGTAGAAAATAGTCTCTTTAGGGTATGCTCGCGATTATAAGTTAGAGGATGAGATGAACAGCTTTTGGAACGACCTATACTACGAAGATATTCATTTCCGAGATAACTTGCAATTTGAGGTAGAATCGGATTTTGCGCCAATTCGTGACCTCGAACAAAATATTTCGACACAAGAATTTTATTTTTTTATCCCTTCGGCACTACAAATTGGTTCTCACACCTACACAAAAGAGCAGTTTTATAAAGATAGGACAAATCTGATTCGTTATAAGACGCCAGAATTTTCTTTTCATGATCTAATAAATAAGACGAACCCACAATCGCCGCTTATCCGCATTGATGGTATGAAGACAGCGCCTCTTACCGCAGAGAACATACTCGTGATACAAGATGAATTAAAGCTGCTTGGAAATATTGTGCGAAGCTCGCTCAGGATGAGTGTAAGAGGGCTTTTGCAGTTTCTTGATGGTCAGGTAAAGACCGAGTCAAAAGATCGATTGCAAGAGGGAGCGCAGAGTTTATGTAGTGATGTTTTGCATTTTCGTGAAGTGTTTTTAGAGATCCAGGAAGAGTGTCTTACAAGTTGGCGAGGGGATCCTGCTGAGGCTTTTATGTATGTCGATGAGTTTATAAGCACTTCGATCGACTACTACTTCACGGGGTTTTTAGAATATATCAGGGCATCTAAGGTTGAAAATATCCACGATACAGATCAAAAGGTTTGCGAGATTATTGCTAAAGAAAAAAAGTACCGCCAGCAGCACTATCAAGAACATGATGAACTAGAAGATGATGATCCAGGAGTTAAAGAGAGGGTGCTTTATAGTAAGGGGTTGCTGAATAAATATATTCTCGACGTTCTCTTGCTTAATCTCGAAAGGACATCCTGGGTAGAAAAATATGGCAGCTTTGCCGCTGGTCTTGCCGCAGGAATTGCGATGCTTGTGTATGTACTCTTGATATTTTTAAATGTCCCTAATATGGGCTTTAACTCTTTGCCGTTTCTGCTTTTTACGGTGGTTATTTATGTACTCAAAGACCGTGTTAAAGAGAGCTTAAAAGCTCTTTTTCAAAGACGTGCTGTGCAATGGTTTTCTGATTATACTACGCAAATCAGAAGCCCTAATGGACAAAGGGTTTTAGGAAAGCTAAAGGAGATTTTTTCCTTTGTCTCAGAAGATGATGTGCCAGAAGATATCCTAGAAGTGCGCCACAAACAATTTGATGACGATGTGTTGCTCTTTAAACGACGCGAAATGGTGTTTTATTATAAAAAGGAGATGGAGCTTGGCATGAATCGTGAGTTAGTACGAGCTCGCAGACATAAGCTTCATAATGTGTTTTTGTTTAACATTCGCCCTATTTTAGAAAAAGCAAGTAACCCGTTTGAGTCACACTTGAGTCTCGATCCTGACACTATGGAAATCCGACAAGAGGTGCTACCCAAGGTTTATCATTTGAATATCGTTTTAAAAAACACCTACCTTCAACCAGATTTGCAAAAGAAGGTATCGTTAAAGAAGTTTCGCCTGATTATTGATAAAACGGGTATTAAACGCGTTGAGACTGTAGCAGAAAATGTGTAGAAGAGATCAGAGTCCTCTGCATCTTGCAGTTATAAATGATGATTTTGCTTTAATTGAACAGCTTAAAGATGTTCCAGAGCTTGTTTTAGGTAAAAACAAGCTTGGCTTTACACCTGTTGAGCTTGCCTCTCTTTTGGCAAAGCAAAAGGCATTAGAGCTCCTTTTGCCACAGCATAATCAACCAATAGCCATACAGAAAAAAGGTGATAGTGCTATTCGGCAGTATAGCCGAGATGAATTTGAAGCGGCTTTTAGCCTACGCTATCTGCCAGCTCCATATTTTAAGAGTGTCGAGCTTTTAGAAGAAGCTGTTGCTAATTGTCCCTGGCTTCTGCTACATACAGTAGCCGGTCAAGAGCATCGTAACCTTGGATCCGTTTTGCATAAATCGCTTTTTAGTGGCAAAGTGGCAGATGTTGCAATTAGGTGGATTGACGACGAAATGGGATATGGCCTTTATGCGAAGAATCTCATTGCAAAAGAGACCTTTATTGGTCAATATACGGGCGAAGTGTGTAGGGTTGGACGCTTTAAGACCCCTCAGAATGGCTACTGCATGCATATGCCTACGAGGTTTTGGTCACTTAGGTACTTTGTTATAGATGCCGAGCATGCAGGAAATGAGCTGCGTTTTGCCAACCATTCAGAAGAGCCTTGTATGAGGCCATACTGTTTAGTTGATCGATCACTTGTTCACGTTGGTTTTTTTGCATCAAGGCAGATTGAACCAGGCGAGGAGCTTACGTTTAATTATGGAAAGGATTACTGGAAACACCGGTTAAGTAAAAAAAAATAGGAGTGTAAAATGTATAAATTATTAGTAAGTGGTATTTTGTCTTTGGGCTTATTTGGTTTTGCAAGCACAGCTTTAGAAGCCGCCGAACATGTTTGCTGTCAGCCTATCGTCAGCATGCATAAGGAACCAAAAGAGCTGTCAGAAGTTGTTTCACAAATTATTTGGTCAGATTCGGTAGAGGTTATCGAAGTAAACGATAATGATTGGGCACTTATTGCATCAAAAGATATGCAGCAAGGTTGGGTGCCTGTTTCGACGCTTGTTGAGCTAGAAGATGGCATCTACCCACAAAAAAACAAGGTGGCGACGGTAACAAGTAAAGTAGCACATGTCTACCTTGTTAGAGATGTTGCCATGTATCCGCCGCTTCTTTCGTTGCCCTATGGAGCTAAGTTAGAAGTGCTAAATGGCTTTGATTTACAGGGAGATAGATGGATTGAAGTGCAACTTGTTAATGGGGAAGTGGCCTACATTCAACGCACTGATGTTGCTGTTAACCCAAAGCCTCTATCAAAAAATGAAATGGTTGCACTTGCAACAAGCTTGATTGGCGTTCCCTATACTTGGGGTGGTTCTTCAGTTTATGGATTTGATAGCTCAGGGTTTGTTCAAATGATGTATCGCCAGATGGGCGTAGTTCTTCCAAGAGGTGCTTATGATCAGGCGGCAATAGCTCCAAACAAGCATGTAGCAGTAAGTGACTTGGAGCCCGGAGATCTTTTGTTCTTTTCTCTTAAGGATGATGGTTTGGTTGATCATGTTGGAATCTATTTGGGCAATAATGAGTTTCTTCACGCAAGTACTCGCAATGCTCCGCCATCTGTTCAGGTTACCCCTATCCGTACGCCATACTGGCAGGCAAGCCTTAAAAAGTGTTGGCATGTAGAGAGTAAGTAAGTCTGCTAGAACACTCATTGCTTGGGCAATGGGTGTTCTTTGTATTAGTTGCCGATAATAGTGTCGTCTTGAATTTTAACGGCATTTGCCTGTAGATCCCAGCCGTGATGTTCGTGCTCGATTCTTCCTCGTACTTCAACACGCATGCCGGTGTGAAAGTGAAAGTCTTTTAGTTCTTTATTGTCTAGGCGAACGTGAATTTCGCCAGTGTCGTCAGATATCCTAAACCCTTCATGTCCAAGGGTTTCTATAATGGTTCCTTGAATGTGGGTCACTTTGTCATCCATTCGCCAGTGTTTTACTGAGTCTATGCTCATAATATCGCTTCCCCAGCCAGCAAAGGCTGGAAGTGAGAATAAAAGGCTAAAAGCAAAAAGAGCAGGTAAAAAGTGCTTCATGGCGAACCTATTAAAATAATTTTTATGCTTATCTGTTTAAATAAATTATTTTATAATTACGCGCAATAGCAATAAATCAATAGTAATAAATCAAGAGCAATAAATAATGGCTGAAGAAAACAAAAAGAACACTTTCCCTAGAGAAAGTGTTCTTGAGTTGCCGATGGCCGGACTCGAACCAGCACCTGGTTACCCAGAGTAGATTTTGAGTCTACCGCGTCTACCATTCCACCACACCGGCTAAGATATGCCCTAATAGACTACGCAAATTGGGGCTATTTGCGCAAGAGTTGTTGTGCTTGTTGAGGGCAAAATACAACACGTTCGTTCTTTTCTCGGTCAAAGCGTACTTGAAGGCTGATGTAGGGATAGGCGTGGCGGTTGTCGGGATTTCGGCCTTCAGTTATTTTAAACAGCTTTACAAATATTTCTTTGTTCATCCATGGAGAGATAGATACATCACTGCTCTTTTCAAATCGCTGAAATTCTTTGTATTCTTTTGCGTCATCTTTGTAGTAGTTCATTAGAATTTCTATGATTTTCATTGGATGCTCTTCGAGCCCTTGAACATAGAAATCAACTTCTGCTCCTGTAAGATGTTTTGATCCATAGCCTTTTGGGGTTGGGTCGATGAACGTTTGGTGTGCAATGCATCGATGTCCCGATGTGATGATAACGTTTTTCTTTGTAACCTTTTGTATGTGATTTAAAAGGTCGATGAGGATTGGGTAGATAAATTCCTTGCCATCGCGAAGTGGGAGGCTGTGTTTGTCACCGCCCGAACAGTCATAAAAGCGGCTAAACTCTTTTCCATCTTTAATAATAATATTGGGAGGGTTAGCGCTTGACCCCTTACACCGAAAGTACTCTTTGGTAATGATTCTGCGCTCTTTGCTTTGCGGCTGCCAGGGGTAGGCCAGTTGCACTACTTCTTCTTGGGTAGGCGCTTGAAGGGCATATTCATCGTGCAGTCGGACAATGTACTCGCCATGAGGTGTGCGCTCAGAGTCTTGGTGGCATCCTGTGGCGACAAGAAGAAGCGAAAAGAGTAAAAGGTACATAAGATGACTCACCAAAAAAAATCAATGTGAGTATAATGGTTTTATACTTTTTTGAGGATATATGCGTTGGATTTCGGAGTTTCAACTTTTTTTATTTGATTTAGATGGGCTGCTTGTAAATACAGAAGAGCTTCACTTTGAGGCCTATAAGCGCATGCTTAAAAACAGGGGATATACTTTGCCCTGGAATTTTACAAAATACTTTAGCATTGCTCAGCAAGATGCCGAAGCGCCTAAGCGCTATATCTATGCCGAATTTCCTGCGCTTCAACAAGAAGTGCCCGATTGGAGCGTGTTGTATGCTGAAAAGAAGCATGCGTATCTTGAGCTTCTTGAAACTGAAGCCGCCCCTCTGATGCCGGGAGTTGAAGAGCTTTTATTGGCACTTGATGCAAAAAATGTACAACGTGTAGTTGTTACCCACTCTGCAAAACATTTTGTTGAGGCTCTTTGTGACAAAAATCCTATACTGCGCACCATACCACATTGGATTTGTCGTGAAGATTATGCCATGCCAAAGCCGGCACCTGATGGCTACTTAAAAGCTATTACAGATTTTGCAGAGCCAGAAGATCGAGTTATAGGCTTTGAAGACTCATCACGAGGTTTGCGCTCTCTTATGGCTACATCTGCTACACCAGTGCTAGTTAATGCAATAGACGAAGGATTACGAGCTTCTATGAAGGATCAAGGCGTTAAGGTCTTTTTAAGCTTTAACGAAGTCATGCAGCAAGATTCTTTATTGAATTGACTCTTTGTTGAATTGACTTTTTGACAAATTGCTGGCCTTCGGTAACGAAGCTGTACCCATTTTGCATGAGAGCCCGTCCTGGACATGCACATCAGGGGTCCGACCAAGGCACATAGGTTACACATTAGCACAACCACATAGGTTACACTTTGTGATATAATATATTTCATTAAAAATGAGGTATATATGGCATGGGGAATAAACATAGTGGAAAACAAAAGAAAATTATTTATTGA
>JBGSSB010000068.1:0-25433 GCA_041737255.1 Chlamydiales bacterium
TTTCGAAAGTTTGTACATGATCTTTATCTGTGAAATTGACATACTCTTTCATGAGTTACCCTCTGTTATTTGTTTTTTGACGAAAACCTTACTGAGGGTACACTCTTTTTATTTCAAACACAACTTCTGATCATATCTCAGTTCTGACATGGACTATGATAACTATATGTCTTACTGTGTACTCGTTGCATTTAAAAATCTGAAGTTAGACTTGTTTTTTTCTAACCCTTCCTGTGAAATATCTTTGGAAGCGATTTCCTCATTATCGAGGCCTCCACACGGAGATGGCCCAGTTAAAGGTAGATCAGCAGCAATACCTTCAATGGGATCGATAAAATTCCACCCAGTTTTTGTTTTGTCATAGATAGGCCATGATAGTTTGTCGATATACATATCTTGCCCATACTCTAGAATGCGATTATCCAAAGTATTTCCAATTTCTTTATAAATGGGTCGACTTAGACTCTTTTTTCTGTCTTTTGCTACCAGCATTACATATATTCGGTACATTTTACCCAATCCCGATAATCCGTTGTTAGGATTCCAATCAGGGGATTTATACAAATCTAGATCTGTAACATTAGCAGTTGTTTTAATGTCTTCGTTAAAATTAGTTCCATATTTTAAGATTTCAGACACTGTGGCAAAACTATCGGTAATGTAGTATACAAGATTAGAACATTTAGGAAATGGGCGCCCGTTCTTCATCTTAACGTAAGCGGTATCGTTTTTAATCTCAACCGCAGAACATAGTATACCCTTACCCTCAGCATCATAATCCAATGTAAACCCACATGGTCCCGGATAATCGTAATAAGAAGAGGAATCTTCTAAGACTTTACTCTTGTCATGGACAAAGTCAAGTTGAAAATTATCGATCTGTCTTATCCATCCTGAAAGCCCATAATCATCATCAAACGACAATGTCCATTCATATGACGTATCATTAGTTTTGATTTCATGATAGAGTAGGGCGACTTCACCATTGATCAAAACAGTGATTTCAGCTCCATTTCTAGCAGAGGATGTATATCCTGGAGCCGACACTCCTTTAGGTAGATATATGATGTTAATGATGTCATCTTTCTTATATTTGCTCAGATTCAGTTCAAAAGATTTCCCAAATTTAATTCTATTGGATGAACCTCTATTTTTTAGATATATTTGAGTAGACCCATACAGCTTGTAGCTTTTCTTTTTAATTGCAAAAGCATCATTGGGTAGATCTCCCAGTACATCAGCATTCCCGGTTTTAGAATCGACAAAGCATACTCGATTAGGATTTAGCGTTTGACGAAATTTCATATCTAGAGAGAATTGAGGTGGAGGTTGAACAAAAAAATTGTCTGTGAAAAATGGATTTCCTTCTAAATCTAGATTTTTGAAAAAGGAAACATCCGGAGGGGGATTATTAGGTCCCAGTTCACCAAACAAATTATCGTATATTTGATTTCTAACCGTTAGCTCTTTTGCGCCATTGGCTGTTTGATTTGGAATATTTGCAATGCTGAGTCTTCCGAAAACATTTGGACTTCCTTCGTCATGCATTTGAAGTAAGAGGGTAGCTGGCCCTCCAGGGAAGTTGCTTGCATTGTATGGGGGGCTCCAGGAACGAAAGCCTGTACCATACAAAGGCAGCGTCTTGTACTGAATACAGATATCGTTCAAGAACACAGACATTTTCGCTGGAACTTTGACACTATTATCTTCGTTAAACTTTGCACCAGTATAAACTTGTACAAAGTGGTTCATTTTATCCAAATTCAAAGAAGCAGGTCTATTGGCAGAGACCAATGGTTGGTAATTGATATATTGTGCCCCTTGCGTACCTCTCACTTCGCTTGGAAATAGATAAGAATCGACTATCTGCAGTTCTGGGCCTATTCTAAATTGAGAAAGATCTAGCAGTATTACACCACTGTTACCAACAAATTGGGAGAGACCCGATCGCATATCCCGAGTAGATCTTCCAGCAAATCGAGATCCGCCAGAATCAGTGCCGTCAGTTGCAGCGTTATAAAAAGTATCTCCATATTCTGGGATATTAAGTTTGTAATAAGATTGATCTACAGGAGTGGTAAATCTCATATCCAATTTGTACGAATCGAAAAGTTGATTTATAAATAGTGATTTAAAGATATCAATAGGCGGTGGTGTTGCTGCGTTTACTCTTAAACCAAATCCAGCATCATTGGGTAGTTCCTCCAAAACCCAATAAACTCCGTCCGCGCTCGTTTCCTCAAAAGGAGCGGTGGCAGTCCCATCAATAGGAGAAACTTTCCCGCTTTCAATGATCACAGGCTTGATCGTTTGCCTGCATTCCTTTTGAGATTTACATTTTTTGTGTCCTTTTGTGTCATTTTCTGCCACCAGCGGGAGCTGTATAGCAAATGCCATCCCAAACATGAGTGTAAGGGCGGTAGTGTACGTTTTATATTTCATTAATGCCTCTTGTTTATGCTCGAAAATAAACGTAAATGTATTTTTTTTTGCGGTCAATATAAATAGGGTAAAAAACATAAAACAGCAAAACAGGGTCAGACCAATACCGTTCACTTAAGCTCTCAATGATTGAAACGATAGAACGATAATAACGATGAAAATTGAAAAAGACCTGCTCCTCCATGGGAACCGATACCTATTTTATTTTTTGTATTTCTATCGTTTTGATCGTTCCATCGTTCTAATCGCTAATTTTTCAGTTTAAGTGAACGGTTAGGGATTTCAACAGGATACGCCGGATCGCAGAAGCGGCAAGATAAGCAGGATAATACCCTCGGTATTTTACTCTTTTTTTTGTGTCCTGTCTATCTTGCCCGCGATAGCGGATCATGCGTATCTTGTTAATTTCTTTTGCTGGTAAAACATAGAGTCTTAATTTAGATGAAACCAACTCGATTTTTATAAAGAAATGCATCCATCTCAGCACAAAGTTCCTGCGCGATCTGAATGTTTATCACCTCACTCGGCTCTTTTGGCACAAGACTCCGAACCTTGTTATAAAACCCTAGACATTCATCATATGACCTTGTATCACGAATAACAGACCCTTGCTCATTAACTATTTTTCTAAATTTGGCATAATAAGAAAGAACATTTTCCAAAAGATCCAATTCTTGCTCTCTTGCAGAGGTTAAACAGTGAATTTTCTTTGAAAACTTATGCAACGCAAGCTCCATAAATCCTAAACCATACTGGCTTCGCCAAAGAGCTGTCCAACTAGGCTGTTGAACATAGGCCATAAAGAGCCTTGTTACGAATTGCATTTCTACAGAGGGCTTGTCATCTAGTATAAGATTTTTAAGCCCTTCTAGGATATCTATCCCATTAGAGTGTTGTAAAAAACGCTCAAGTGCCCAACGCGAAAGCAGTACCTTTAAAATGTGGGCTCCCTTTTCCATTGTAAAGTCTTTTGCAGATATAATTTGTACAATGGCAGCATCTGCTACTTCTCGCAGCTGTTCATCTGAACAAAAGAGGCTCCCCTGCAGGTTTTTATATAAGAGCTCCTCTTGAATTGGCAATGAAAGCGCAAGTGCATCTTGCCATTTGTCAGCAAACTGCATAACTTGTGTATTGAACCAACGAGTTAATGGATGTGCCCCCGCCTGCTTTTGAAAGTGTAATAAAAGTTGATGAGCCTTATGAAACCTAACAAAACGATCAAACTGAGTTATCCTAACATCTCTTGTTTCAAATTGCTCAGCATTGTAAAGGCTTGCAAGGGCTTTGGTCATCCTCTGAATCACCCCGCGGCGCTTCTCGACACCACTTTTTTCTTTGTAGAGCTCATAAAGTTGTTGCAACTCTTGCTTTTGCATGCACTTTGCAAACTCATCTTTATAAAGAGGGTCACGCTCGAATCTAAAGAGCACAGCTTCAAGTTCGGGGTTGCAAGGCTCCTCTGAAAAATAAAGCACCTGCAAAAATCCCTTGATAAGAAAGCTTTGAATATCTGGTAGATGATGATGGAATTGTAAAGTGTGCGCAAATACTTGTGGCACGATCTCTTTTTCAAAGCCCGTAAAAACACAACCTGTTTGGGCTTCTTTTTTGAGTGTGTTTGTTACAATTGTATAGACGCGAGGATTTTTTCCAAGAGAGAGATCTGGCATCTTTTGCCACGCCACAACAGCGCAATAAAGATCCCAACTTGCCATTGGAAAACCAAAGTCTTGCCTGCCTTCGATATAGCATCTAAGCTTATGCACGGCTCCAGCATATGTGCGAAACTCGCCATTTCCCGCCAAGGAAATAGCGGAGCGAACACTCTTTGCTTGAGCAACAAGGCTTGAAACATAGTACCAGCCTGCATGAACCTGGTTTGAAAGCTTTTTGGTTGTTAATCGAACAAGTTGTTCATTGATTAGTGCTTCGAAATCAGACACCCTCTCTTCATGTGTTCGAAGCTCCATTTGAAAATTTTCATCCGATGAGCATGCCCTCTCAAGACACTCTTGCACCATACCCTCTATATAATAAAGTTCCTTTGCAATCTCTTGAAGTGCCGTAAACTCTTCTCGGATGTCTGGATAGCCAATAAATTTCCACCCTGCAAGCCATTGCCCATTTCGAAAGTAGTTTTCTGCTGGAAGGGTGACGTTTCTTGTATGTGAAAGGAGTCTCGATTGCGGCTCTTGCAACACATGATGATTCATTTCAGGGGTGATTCTATCAACGAGCTGGTCTTTGCCTAATTTTTGAACAGTATAGAGCAAGAATTTACATATCTCATCGTATAAAAGGGCAATCTCTTCAGTAACATCGACATCAAGCCCACCAAGACCTTGTCGCATCTCTTTAACCTCAGCTAAAATGGCTAAAAGCGCATCATCTTCCACCTCTTCTGTACAAAAAACTTCACACTGTTTTAGCTTTTCTTTGTAAAACTTGAGCGCTTGCATGTGTTCGGGGCTATTTAAAAGAAGTATAAGCTTTTGGCATCTGCTTTGCATCTGAGCTGCAACTGTTTCTAAATGGAGCATACGCGCTAGAGCAAATCTTTTATCATCGGGACTTTCGATATCTGGGATTTGATCGTAGCAAGCTCTAGCTTCATCCCACACGCGCGTCATTTTTTCATTCAAAGCAATCAAGCTTTCTGCCCACACAGGATGCTGCGCAGCAATTAAATCTTTTTGAACTGAACGCTGGTGCAATGTTTGAAACCGCACGTTTAACTGACGATAAAACTCTCCTGTGAAGCACGAAAGCGCATCTTGAAGTTTTGCTGGTATCGGACTTTGGGTGTGTGTAGATGATAAAAAATTAAGCGACACTCCAAACATGTACTGCACCCCTCTAGTTTAAAGGGTATTTATAAACTAGCAAAGGGATGAGAAGCTAGGTTTTTTTGTAGCCTGCCTATCTTGCCCGTGATAGCGGATCTTGTTATTTTATTTTGTTGTACATACGCTTGAACCACATCTTGTAAGATGGCCTAAAAACCTATCCTTTTGCATGCAAATTAAATTTTCTTTTTTTGTTGTTATAAATAAAAAAACAACCTACTGTTCACGTTTGAAAAATTTACATACAGGAGAATTCTTCATGCGCTTTAAAATGAACACCTATATGTGTGGCCTTACGGCTATGCTAGCAATGACTTTAGGGGTACCACAAACCCAATTATCCGCCAAACAAACAGACAAAAAACATCGCCAAGAAAAGCATAAATCATCGTCTTCATCATCATTTGATGATCATAAGCAGAAAAAATGCTGCAAAAAAACTGTTAAACTTTTGAAGCAGGTTAACCAAACCACGCAGCAAGATTTGGCTGTAGACGAAGAAATTTTGAGCGTTGTCAATAACATTAACGACATCGTCTCCTGCAGCGACCCAATTCATATCACTCAAGCCATGGTTACAGAGGGCCTTGTGATTACAGAACCTGGTGTCTATAGGTTTTGCGAAAACATCACTTTTACACCAGCTCCGGCCTACACAGCCTCTGCTAAAAACTCTGCAAACACCCCTCCTTTTGATGTTAAGCAACTTAATGCCGACATTCTAAAACTGGCTGAAAAGCAAAATGGACGCCTAGGGTTTTCTGAAGTAGCAAAGCTTGTGCATGATAGGTGCTCAACAAATTCGAAACAAATGGCGACAAGTTTAGCAGTTGTGCACCCGCCTGCTGCCATCACAGTTGCTGCAAGCAATGTCTACATTGACATGATGAACTTCACCCTTGAAAGTGATTTAGCGGCTGGAGCTATAGGCTTTTTGCTGATTGAAGATCATGAAAACATCACAATCACTAACGGTACTATTACCCAATTTCAAGTTGCTGGCATCTATGCCAACATCGAAGATTCAACGCCGCAGCGTACACTAGGCAACCTAACATTTAAAAACCTTACCATTATTGATAATGGTGATCCATTTGCCTATTATGGCACAACAGCAGCAGCAGGAATTAATCTAACAGCACCAGAAATTGCCGGTTTCAATATTCAATTTACTCATATGCCCACAAGCTTTAAATATTCAAATATTTTAATTAAAGATTGCAGCATCAACAACAATGCAAGTGCAGGAATTGCTGTTTGGAACGTTACTGATTTAACGATTCAAGATTCAGCTGCTAATGGCTCATATATGACAAATGCTCCATTCAACATAATTAGTGGAGTTGCATTTGGATTTTCAAGAAATATAAGGCTGTTACATTCGACATTCGATAACACAAGAATGGAGCAAGGAGGAGCTTATGTTTGTAGTGGCGCAGGATTTTTAGCCAGTGAAAATGTATATGCAAACATGTGCTCTTTCAACAATACTTTGACTGATGGAACAGGCTTTTCCGTTTTTACAGTCGGCATCCTAGCTGGAACCTCAAAAAATCTCTTTTTTGAAAATTGCCAATTCAACAATCCTGTATCGCTTTCAGAAGCTGGAACTGTGAATTGTTTTCACCATTCAGACTCAATCAATGCCGAAGTTTCTGATGGCCCAGTAAAATTTGTACATTGCCAATTTAATGGCACACGCTACACCAAAGGACCTGGATTTGGTGGTGCTGTAGGGGTTGATTTTATCACACATAAAGATGTGATGTTTGAAAACTGCCAGTCTACAAATCATATTTGTGATGTAGAGGGGCGCGATGCTATTGGCTTTAGCATTGGTACATCCTATCAAGATCCAATTACTGCCGATATAGCATCAAGTCGCAATATTACATTTAGAAATTGCGATGCAAGTGACATTTTTTCCGCAGGAATAGCCCGGGGTTTTTATTATCATGCTGATGCCTTCGATGGCAAGCCTGATATTGCGGATTTGACCAATATCACGGTGGATAACGTAGTTGTCTCTAGAGTTTATGGGGATAATGAAAGTAGCGGAATATTTGCTGGAGCTGATGACGCTACAAATCAAATTTGCAAAAACGTCGTAGTAAAAAATAGCGTTGTAAGTGAAATAGGGTATGACAACGGGGTCGGCATTAAAATGCAAGCTGTTGACAGCCCATTTTTGTACAACAATATCGTTCAAAATTGTTCCACTGGAATATTGCTCACAAAAAATGGTTCCACCTACACAACAAACGGCACCATCCAAGACAATAAGGTGTCAAACTGCTCTATATATGGATATAGGGATGTATCTCCTGTTACCACGAGTGCATGGGTGCAAAACCTCTCCTTTAAAAATTCACAAGCTTACGTTGTGAATTGGGGATGTAAAGCTCCTGTTCAGTGTGGATACGAAGGTTTTAATACATGGTATAACATTCAACTACCATGTAAGCCACCTCGCAAACATCATTCGTGCTCCTCAAGCAGCAGCTCAAGCTCAAGTTCTGACACAAGCTCAAGCTCATGCTCAAGCGAGTCATAAGCATAAACCTCGCGTTTAGCTAATCGAGTAACAATCGATAAAAAAAGCCCGCATTCTGCGTTATGCAGAGTGCGGGCTTTTTTACTTTTTACTAAGACAAGCCCTCAGTGTAAGTGACTAGAAAACTAAGCCTTTTTTATGCTCCTAGATTTCCTTCTTGT
Source organism: Chlamydiales bacterium (assembly GCA_041737255.1). GTDB lineage: Bacteria > Chlamydiota > Chlamydiia > Chlamydiales > FEN-1388 > SZAS-7. Next base: position 8,007 of record JBGSSB010000068.1, read on the forward strand.
TGCTTGCTGCTTTGACTTTGGCTTGAGCTTTATCGAGGCTGAGGAAAGCTTCTTTCCTGATTTTATGATAAATACTTCGTTATCAATAAGCTCTAAAAGCCTCAGTGCACATTGACTTGGAATGCGTTCACCAGATTCCCAAGACCTCACGGTTTTTACGCTTACGTTGAGGTACAGAGCAAACACGCTTTGGGAAAGGTTCCTTTTGTTGCGGATATTTTTTATATCATCGGCTGTGTACTTAGCTGGAGGCTCAGGAAGTTCAACAAGATGAGTGCACAAAGTTGTCTTGCCCTGCTCATAAGCAATAGCTTCTTCTAGGCCTTCTTTTATATCTGCAAAAAATTCGCTCATCTTTACTCCTTCTTTAGTCTGGTGACTAATCCTTTTAAAATTTGCTTCTGTTCAGCGGTAAGGTTCTCTTGCTCATTCTTCTGAAATATAGCTATAAAGAAAAGCTTCTCCTTCTCCGGTGCATCACAATAGCAAACACGAAACCCACTACTTTTCCCTTTACCAGAAGATTTCAGCCGGGTCTTTCTTAAGCCCCCTGTTCCCTGCATCACATCACCTTCGCTAGGGTTTTCAATTAATCGCCTTTCAAGCTCCTCGTAATCCGACTTTGTAGCCTTGTTCTGGGCTATCAGTTTGTCCAGAATTTCTGAGAATTTTCGCACCTGTACTACTAGTCTTTTCATATCTTTATAGTACCACTGAGTAGTAGCTTTGTCAACGTCAATATGACTCATTATTATTGTCTTTCTTGTGTTAACCATGACACCAATGTGACGCCGCGCCGGCGTCCACTTAAGGAAATTCGTATTAAATAAGGGCAAGCCACTAGCGAGGCTGTAACCATTTTGCATGCCTGGACGGGCTCGTATACAAAAAACTTACCACTACCTTAACGGTAAACCCTTATTATTGATGCAAATTCCCTTAAGTTAACTCCATTGACCCCGACCCCTTTTACCTCTAGGCCTTCAATTAAAAGGGGCCGGACTCTGCGATTATGCGATTTAGGCTTTCACTAACTCATTAACGATGTTCTGTAATCCAACATCCTTACCTGCTCGGTTGGCAAAATGTGAAATGATCCCTTAATGTTGCTTAGTAAAAAAAAGCTGTAACAAAAATCGCATAATCGCAGAGCCAGGCCCCAATGGACTTGCTCGATAGATTTACGACTATCGTAACTAAAAAGTAATTTCTAATTGAAATCTCGCTTGCTATAAAATTTAATCCTGTTTGATAGAACTAAGTTGGTTCCTTTCTTCCATAGACACAAATACCTGAGCAATTTATTAAACCTGGATAATCGAGGCGAATGCATTGAGTTTTAGATCGGATACTTTGGTCAATATCCAGAATATCAGCCAGCACTTCAGTTTCAATGCAGCTTACTTCCTCTGCTTCATCTTCAGTAAATTCGCCGTCAAAAAAGAAATATAAAACGACCTGTAGATCATTCCAATCTGCATAAACAGCTCGAATATTTTGTGTAATCATTCCAAGGAGTGCTCTCTGCAACGAAAGAGGAAGTAAAGTCTTCATGCTATTTTGTTTAACTTCATCAATCATATAATTTATTGCCTGTTTTCTTTTCTATAATACACCATCACCGACTGTCCCATATTCGGACGTTTCTGAGGAAGATCAACTCTCATAGTGTACAATTCTATTTCATTTCCCTGAAACTGTGATTGCAATTTTAATTTTATAGATTCAAGTTCCGCCCTATTTTGATCTTGCATCGGGCCATCAAAAATGAAATATCCCATTATTACGTCAAGAGTCCACTCAAAAAAAATAGCCCGTATATTGGATGTAATTGACCCAAGCAGAGCCTTTTGGACTCCTAATCTAAGATCAACCGATCTTTTTATATTTTCCATGTCATCCATATGATTTAACCTACGACGTAGGGAGCTGCAGGTGCAATATGTGCTCCGCCATTTTTATAGTAATGAATTGTACCACGAGTTGTTGGTATTTTTAAATTTCCTTTTATATCGTGATATTCACCAATATACTCCCCAAACTCTAGAGCTTCTTTATACCCCATTCCTACTTCTAGCTCCATGAGAGGAACCCCCTTACCCGCATGCTGTCTTAATAATCTTTCCGGATCATGATGTGAAAAAATACTCTTCAAAGAAGTTGGATCATAATTTTTATGACCGACAACATGTTTTCCCTGTTTATCAGCATGAATCCAAACCCTCCTAAAAAACTTCTCTCGTGCAACAGCAACTTGTGCTGCAGCATTTACCATGCCCTCAGGTGCTTTTTTAAGCGCCCTAAGATTACAAAGGGCATTTGCTTCACCCTAAGCCCTGAGAAGTGACCGCATTACGAAGCCTTGATGCCGATTTCAGCTAAATATTTGAGGGTTTGAGCCACCTTGTCACCTTGCATTTCTATGGCGCCATCTTTGATAGCACCACCGCAGCCGAGCTTCTTTTTAAGCTGTGAAGCAAGAGCTGCCTGTTCGGCCTCGTTCATTGAAAGATTTAAAATAACCGTTAAAATGCTATGGCCACGCTTTACTAGGCGAACTTTTACAGGCTTTTTAGGTGTAGTATCGCTTGTTTTTTTGCTTGGCACCCACTGGCCATCAATGGTAAAGGGCATTTTTTTCCTTAAAAGAGAATAGTTCCCAAAATAATAATGAAAAGATGGGCAATAAATCTATCACTTAGAGCCACTAGTTATTGTTTAATCCTTGATAGAGCTCAGCCAACCTGTAAAGGGTTATGTATTGACTCGGTGTGCTTACACCATAAATTCTTTGCAGTGAAATTTTATATACTATTTCACTGATGCTCAACGGCTTTTTGCTGTCTATAACATCTACAATGGCAAGCGCTGCAAGAAAAGTGCCTGTTCTTCCAACTCCTGCACTACAATGTACAGCTAGTAGGCCATTACAATCTTGCAGCTCCTTTCGAACATTTAGCATAACCCTGAGTAATTTACTGGGGTCAATACCTTGGTTATCTTTCCATTCAGCCATATCGTAGGCACGCACCTGTCCAGAACCATGCTCATCTGGGATGTGTAAAAACTCACTACCATCTGCTGCTTTACGTACATGCTCTTTCCAGTAAGGGTGGCACTTTACTTTTTTCCCTTCGCGCGAGCCTGTCAGCCGCACAAGATGAGTGGCTTGAAGTTTATGCAACAGGCCAAAAAAGTTGGGCATATGCCTTGATCGAGGCCCTTCACAGGCTATATAGATTTTATCGCCTAAAACAACCGTGCTTGCGTTATAGTCATCAACAGTATTGTTATAGGCAAAGGCAACACAGCTATTATAACGTACAAGGTTGTTTGATAAGAGATGGGCTGCTTTCTTGTAGCTAGATTTTGTCCATGCCTGCTTACGGGCAGTGATGATTGAACTAAATTCAGCTTCAAGCTCTTCGTCTGATTTACCTGGCTTAAATAAGGCAAAACTATTTTTTCCTTTAAAGTCGTCCCATCGAAGATCTACCTGCTTTTTTACGTGTTCAAAGTGACGGCTCTGTTCCTTAGCGCAACGAGCCGAAACATAGGGATGAGTAGAGCGACCCTGAAGAAGGTTTGCTGAGTAACAAGAAAAAACTAAAAGAAAAATAGCGCAACTCTTTTTACTCATACACACTCCATAGCCGACTCGTATTGGCTGACAATTTCACCCCTTGCATTTGCTAGATCGTAAAAATCTTGGATAAATGTATTGTATTTTGTTGTATCGATCTCCGATTCAAAACGCATTTCTTTACCATAAAGCTCATACATACCATCGCGTTGCAGTAAAAATACTACGAAGTCATCCATGGCGAAAATTTGTTTACGTATATTGCCATACAGCTCGTAGCAGAAATCTAGGGTAAGGTCTGTTTGCTTTTGTGCTATGGTGTCTAAATCTGCTTTCATAACACTATTGGTCCACTTTTTATTCTTAAAAATCCTTAGCTGACTTTTAAAGAAATTACAAGACCTTCGATAAGAAGCCAAAAGCCTTTTATAGGCAGTATCGAGTCTCTTCCTCATTAGTTCTAATTTTTCTTTTGAATATAGTGCATCTGAAGAGAGAAGAGTGTTGGAATCTGAGTTATCTAGCAACTTGCCACAAACCATAGCTTGCTCTGTTCGATATACGGCCTGATTTTTATAATACTCTAAAGCATCAGCATATTCCCCACATTTATCTGATGAATAAGACTTTTCTTGAAGTAGCCGGCGCAACTGTGACTTATCCTGCGGAAACTCAGTATCAATAATTTTTGTAAGTTCTTTTGCATAAACAGCATTTCTATCAAGCTCTTGCGATGTTGCTACGTTTTGAGACATTTGAAAATAAAAAAAAGTAACAGTAAAAGTGTATGTTGCAAGGGAGCGTCTCTTTTTAAAGGGAATCAACCACACTATAAAGCCAATGGCCACACCAAGTAGTACATTAGGAATGATTGATACAAAAAGATGCCGGAAAACTGCCCATTGATACCCTTGATAGCCGATACTAAGCACCACGCTAATAATCACAGGTAATCCAACAAATAATACTAGGAGTAGGCTTGATTTTTTCATAATATTTTACGCATGTACAAGGGATTGAGATTCTGTAGAAATTTCAAACGGGAGGTGTTCGGCTCTTTGCTCCGATTTTTGCTCTTGAGATTTCATATAGCGCTGCACTTTTTTATTTACCTTCCTAAGTCTCCAACACATAACCACCCACACACTATACAGACAAACCATTACAATCACCCCAATAGCATCCCCATATAAAACGTCAGGGTCAGCTGAGGGGTTGTTTGCAGCAGCCATTGCATTTACTTGAAATAGTCGAACTTCTTTCAACACTGCAAAAGGAATGGATATAAGCATAAATGCTAACCACTTAGTGCCTGGATATTTATATCCACAATGATAGGGTATATACAAAGTAAGTGAAGAGAGAAATATTTTAAAAGTGACGATAGCATAACTTACCAAAATCACTGTTGCACTACGAACATGAGTATCACTTGTCGTCTCAAGTAATGTGAAGAAATTCATTAAAAAACAAAATAAAATCAGATAAACACAATAGATCCACCATTTTCTAACCCTCATATCTGATGGGCTAAGAATATCCACGTACGTAACTGTTGGTATTGGCATAGCTTTCCTCTTAGGGTTGATATTGGTAACAGGATTCTAGACAAAGCGCGATTTATCGTATAGTTTTGAAAATTTGATGCAAAAAGTTTATAAAGCTCTTGAAGATGTCAATACATCTCAGGCACCTTTGAAATTTATTTAATATATTTTTAAGTTGTTGTACGTTATTCTGTTTGCCCTACTCGTTAACATATAAAGGCAAAGTTCATGACAAGCCCAACAGGCCCTACCCATTTTCCAAATACATTTTGCGTATACAACCTAAGTCACAAAAATGAACCTACGCAAAAGTTACATCCTACCAGCCTCTTAGCAAATAAAATTTTAAGCCAGTCTGGCACAACCTACGATCAGCCCCAAAGTGTCACCAAAACAACTGTAGAGCGGTTCATTCAACAAGTAGCTGCTTTACACATTCATTCAAAATCAAATAAAACCTCCAGAAATGAGCTTAAGGCAACAAGAGGAAATTTTATATCTGAAATCCCTATAGAGCTACAAGAACGCGATATTTTAGCTGATATGAGTATTGAAGATGTATTTGACCTAGGCACTCAAACTGAGGCATACGCTAAACTTGCCCTCAGTGAAATCGTTAGACGACATCCACGATTTTTGCCCGATGTTACAAAAGCCGGAATTGCTACAACTCTTTGTGAAAACCTAATAAACACCGTGATCTTTGCTAGAACAATGTATCTATCTGAGATAAATAGAGGCAAACAGGCACTCCTAATTGCCCTAAAAGAATGCCATCCTGAATATGAGACATGCACAACTATCGAAGAGGCGCTATCTAAAAAACAATTGATCCCTCTTATCGAAAGCCTAATTTTGCGTAATCCAAATAAAAAGCCCCTTTTCATTCCGTCTATTATTGGGCAATTTACTGAATTGAAAATACTTTCAGCTCAAAACTGTGCCTTAACAGGGCTTCCGCCAGAAATAGGACAATGTAGACAGTTGTGTCGTCTTGTGCTGAAAAATAATCTTTTAACATCGATCCCTGCGGAAATCTCACAATGTAAAAACCTAGAGTTTCTCGATATTTCAAATAATAGCTTTTTTCCTCTATTTTTAAGCGATATCTGGAGAAAACTCCCCGATGTACAAATATGGCGATAAAAGAGCTAGTACTAGATTAGCTATTTGAAGCGAGTTGTTTATCGTGCAGCTGGTTGAGAAGCCCCTGGATAACCTCTTCATACCCCACTAACTCTTCGTCATGAGCACGTGATTGGGCATCAAGTTTATCTTGGATGGCTTCTAGCTCACTCATAAGGTGCTTTTCCTCGGCAGTAGGCTCTAGCTGCTCATTTTGCGATTTCTTTAGAATTTCTAGCTGATCTTGACAATGAAATAGCTCTTTTCGTGCATCATCAAGTGTTTTTGACTTTTGCTCAAACTGCTGCTTGAGCTGGCGGTACATTGCCTCATATTGCGATGGCTTATCTTCTATTTCAGGGTCTATTTTTGGCAAGGCCTGTGCTTTTTCAAGTTCTGTCTGGGTAGATGCAAGCTCTTTACGTGCTGTCTGGGCTGCATTTATCTCTTGGGCAAGCTGATTCTTGAGTTGAGAACACTCAGCTTCGTATTGGGTTATCTTTTCTTCATAAGCTGTATAATCAGGAACTGTTACCGGTGTGTTTTTTAGAGCCTCAAGCTCTTCTCTAATAGATACAAGCTCTTTACATGTAGCATCGAGGGTTGTGGACTTTTCTTCAAGTTGTTGGTTGAGTTTGTGACACATCTCTTCTGATTGCGAAAGCTTACTTTGCATTTCGACATCAACTACAGGCTCTAAAACAGGCTCAGGAGCGCTTTTTATAGCTTCAAGCTCGTCTTGAACTGCTTCAAGCTCTTTACGTGTTGCATCTAGTGTTTGCGTTTCTTCTTCGAGTTTCTGCCTTAGCTCGTCACAAATCTCCTCATACTCAGCCAGCTGATCTTCTAGTTCTGAGTAGTCATTTTGTGGTTCTGGAACAAGCTTTGAAGCAGTTTCTGATGCTTTTTGTGCTTTTTCTTTTTCGCGAATTTCTTCAAGCCTAAGAATTTCTTGTCTTAGCGTTTCTTGATACAATGCCATCTCATGCATGTGGCTGGCAAATTTTTTGATATCTTCTTCGCAACTAGCACGATCTTCGACAAACTGCTGCTTTTCAACTACTGCAGCTTCTAGATGGTGTTTTAACAAGAGAATAGTTTCATCTTTTTGCTGCAACTCGGTAGTTATTTTAGCTTGGATTGTTGCTTCGGCTGTTGCTTCAAGCTCTTGCTTTTGATCATACAGTGTTTTTATTTCTTGGCGTGCATCATATAGCTCTTGCCATAACTTATCTTTTTGATCTGCAAGATCTTGGCTTTTAACAGGCTGTGTAGCTACTGGCGCTACGGTTGCACCTACGGCTTGCTCTTGGCTGTTAATATATGAAGCAACAAGTGCAAGTGTTATACTTGCCGAAAAAAGCAGCTGCTCCATAAAAGCCAACGGCTCAGCTATTGCAACCCAACCTAAAAACCCAAGCTGAAGGCCCAAGGCAAGTAAAATACCCGTTTTATCTACTGCCATAACAAGCAAAAGGCTGACTAGTGAAAAGGCGGCAAAAAAAGAAGAGACGAAATCGTCAACAAAATAAACGTGGTGTGTGTATGAAATTACAAATACTAGCAAAGGACCAATTAGGTGCTCTAGTGCATAGTAGAAAAGCTTAATCCGTGAAAGTGTTGCTGTCATCATACGTAGCCTTATACCAAATCATGATGTTTTGTTCCAATATACTAGTTCGTCAAGGCCTGCAGGAACGACATTTTTTTCCTGATCTTGACTATACCCTACTAGCATGACAGAAACGACAATGTGATGCCAGGGAATATTGAGGGCTCGCTTAATTCTCCACTCATCATAAGAGTCTAGAATCTTGGCATTAAGGCCATGAGACTCAGCCGCCCAAAAAAAAGTCATTACAGAACGCATCACCTGGCGAGTGAGAAACTCCCTCTTGTGTACAGCCGGAAGCTGAGGCATACGAGTAAAAAGATGCATAATAGGCGCACCAATAAGCTTACCAATCCAACCAAGACCAATTGGGCTTACATCAAAGTGAAGCTGCAACGCAGTTCTTGCTTTTTCACCCTCTTCAATAGTTATACTATTTTCTTCAAGAGCGTTATCAAGAAGAGATTCTTGCTCTCTAGCACAAAAGCGATCGCCGGTAAAAACGATAATAGCAGGGGCTTGCTTTACAAGCGGCTGGTTAAAACAGGCCTTGTATATTGATTCTTTAATATCGTCATCTGTTGCTACAAAGTAATGAGTGGGCTGAAGGTAGAAGGCGTAAGGAAGAACCCTTGATGCCTGTACGAGGGTTGCTATAAGATCTTTAGAGACCTTTTGGTCTCTAAAGCTAAGTGGTTGACGGTGACTTGAAATAATCGCATCAAGCGATTTCACGAAAGAAGCTCCATTCCAACACCACTTTCTTCTTCGTCTAGGTACCCTTGGGCACCCTCTAAAAGATATGATGCTAAAACTGGGTCACCTTCGTAACTCATTTCAACCTCCATCTGTCCCTTAGCGCTAGGTGTTTTACAGGTGATCAAGACAAAGCCCGCATAATCCTTTGCTAAAAGTTTTTTAATTCGTTTGTGGGCTTCGTTTTCCATTAGTTCTCCAGCTATTATGAAAATATACGTACGTTTTAAGAAAAGGCTTCCAGATATCTCTAAAAGGAGTCACCCATTTTTTCGTCACCTTACACACGGTGGCATTTATTGCCAAGCGCTCATCTAAAAAAAATAGAGCTATCAATAATTTATAGCAGAGAATTGGTCATAATGTACTAACCTTAAGACTTTTGTGAAAAAAATTAAACACACATCTTAGTTGCTACACAATAAATCAGAAAATCTTGTAGAGTGCGGCTTTATGGAGAAAATATTATATGGAACAGTACCTACCTTTTCTACAATGGATCGATCATCAAAGACAACACATGAAAGATCTTGCCATAACCTGGGGTAACATCAACACGCACGTGGCTAACTATGCAGGCCTAGAAGAGCAGATGGCAGAACTAAAGAAAAGTTTTGGTTTACTAGGTGGCAAAATGACAGAGGTCGATCTTCCCCCTTATACCGTAGTTGATAACCACGGACATAAAAAAAGAACACCTCTTGGCAAAGCACTTCACATTGTAAAAAGACCAGACGCTCAAATAAAAATTCTTTTTGCTGGCCACATGGATACTGTCTATTCCAAAAATTCAACGTTCCAAAAAGTAGTTGACCAAGACGATGTACGACTACTAGGCCCCGGCGTATGCGATATGAAAGGTGGCCTTATCGTTCTACTAACAGCACTTCAGGCTGTAGAAAAATCACCCTACGCTAAAAACATAGGATGGGAAGTTATCATAAATCCCGATGAAGAAATAGGATCTCCGGGCTCGCATGGCCTATATAAAGAAGCTGCGAGTCGCTGCGACCTCGGACTTTTATTTGAGCCATCCCATTCTGATGGCTCTATTGTCACATCACGTGCTGGATCCATGAAACTCTCTGTTATTGTAAAAGGCAAAGGGGCACATGCCGGCCGCGACTTTGCAAAAGGACGCTCCAGCATTTTCGCAGTTGCTTCCCTTATTGCTGATCTTGAATCGCTCAACACCCTAAAGCCAAATGGCGACGAAGAGCACAACTTTGATGAACACGTAATAGTAAACTGCGGCGAGATACATGGTGGCACTGGCTTTAATGTAGTGCCAGATCTTGCAATCCTTAAACTTAACGTACGAGCCACAAAGCCAAATAAACTAGCTGATGCAAAAAGTAAAATTGAAGAGCTTGTAGTAAAACACTCTGAGCGTGACGGCATCTGGATAGAGCTACATGAAGATGGCACAAGTCCTCCAAAAATGGTTGACCTTGGCACAGAAAAACTTATTGAATGGCTTGGAGCTTGCACAAAAGACCTCGGATCAACTATGAAAACAAAACCAAGCCGCGGAGCATGCGATGGAAGCTTTTTATCTGCATGCGGCCTCTCGTGCGTTGACTCTTTAGGCGTAACTGGTGGTAACATCCACACACATGATGAGTTTTTACTCATAGACAGCCTGCCGCAAAAGGCAAAACTCACAGCACTACTTGTTATGCGACTAGGAGCTGGTGATTATCTTTTTGACGCTTCGAAAACCGCTATCGCCCTATAGGAGAGACCTTGCATAAAGCCGACACATTTTTTAAAGACCCTCGACTTGCCGAAGCAAAAAAACTCATTTTAGGCGCACTTCATGATGCACAAAAGTCTTTTACAGGTGTAGAACCACCAAAAAAAGAACTTGAGCAATCAACCAAAGCTCTTTTGGAGCAGTTTTCAGACGCTAGAGGCCTTCCGCTTTTTTTCCCCTACATAGGTAGCGGACTTGGCAAAGGAACTTTGGTAGAACTTGTTGATGGCAGCTGCAAATATGACCTCATAACAGGTATCGGCGTGCACTACTTTGGCCACAGCTCAGCAGGTGTTATAGCAAAAGCAATTGATGCCTCTTTAGCAAACACTGTTATGCAAGGAAACTTACAGCAAAACAAAGACTCTCTTGAGCTCTCAAAGCTCTACACCGATCTTTCAGGACTAGACCACTGTTTTTTATCGACCTCAGGTGCTATGGCATGTGAAAATGCCCTTAAACTCTGTTTTCAAAAAAACCACCCCGCCAGCCGTATTCTCGCCTTTGAGCGCTGCTTTGCCGGAAGAACGCTTGGAATGTCACAAGTTACTGACAAAGCCGCCTACCGCGATGGACTACCCCCAACGGTCGTTGTAGATTACATCCCCTTTTTTGACAGCAATAACCCAGCCGAAAGCACCCAAAGAGCACTTGATGTATTAAATACTTACTTAAAGCGCTACCCCAAACAGTATGCCGTAATGAGTATGGAGCTTATTCAAGGCGAAGGCGGTATATGGTGCGGGTCGAGTGATTTTTTTAAGGCTATAATCCGTGTGTTGAAAATACACCAAATTGCAGTTTGGGTAGATGAAGTACAAACGTTTGCCCGCACAGAAAACCTCTTTGCCTTTCATAAATTTGGCCTTGAGGGGCTTGTAGACATAGTAACAATAGGTAAAGCATCCCCTGCTTGTGCCACGCTTTATACGCACGAATATAGCGCTCGTCCCGGCCTTCTTAGCCAAACCTTTACAGCCTCCACTAGCGCTATACAGATATCTAAGTATATGGTTGAACAGGCACTCGATAATGATTTTTTTGGCCCTACAGGAAAAATAGCCCAGCTCAATAAAGCATTTACTCAAGGCCTTGTTGCCCTTCACGAAAAATATGGCTGCATACATGGCCCCTACGGTGTTGGCTCTATGATAGCCTTTACGCCGTTTCATGGAGATGAACCAACCGCCAAAGCCTTTGTGCATAAACTTTTTCACAATGGTGTGCTAAGTTTTCTTGCAGGAGCAAACCCCTATCGCGTGCGCTTTTTACTTCCTGTAGGAGCAATGAATGTGGGAGAAATCAAACCCATAATGGAAATTATTGAAAAAACCATTGTTGAGAGTCTTCCATGATCCTTATTCGTCCCATTGCAAAAGATGACTTTGATGCCTATTTAAAGTTGTCGTTAGATTCTCATATCAACTTTTATACGCTACCTAAAAGCGAGCGACTTGTTGAACACCTTTTTGAAAAGGCCCTCAACTCCTTTAGCAATCCTGTAATTGAACCAGACCAGCAGTTTTACCTATTTGTAGCCGAAGATACCGAAAGCAAAAAACTGCTAGGCGTATCTGCCATATCTGCAACGTCCGGTGGCAATACGGAGCCTGCCTGTTTTTTTCGCAAAGAATACATCACTGTAGAATCGCCTCTTTCTCAGGTAGTTAAAAAGCTGCCTATATTGAACACTGTGTCGTACGTTCGAGGCCCCTCCGAGGCCTGCTCGCTGTTTGTAGACCCCTCTTCACGAGGTTCTGGGGTTGGCAAACTCTTGTCGCTCTCACGGTTTTTATTTGCAGCAAGCTTCCCAGAGCGCTTCACAGGAAGTTTTATCTCCGAGCTTCGCGGCAAAATCGAAGATGGCTCATCTATTTTTTGGGAAGCTATAGGACGTCATTTTTTTGACGTAAGCTTTTCAGAAATTCAAGAAATGCTCAATTATGGCCATGGCTTTATCAGCCACTTTTTACCAGAGCATCCTATATACATAGACCTACTGCCAAAAGAGATACAAGATTCTATCGGCACTGTTGATGAAGAAACAAAGGCAGCATTCAACATGCTTGTACGCCTCGGCTTTGAGATGACAGATGAGATCGACGTTATCGACGGCGGCCCCAAGCTGCAAGCCAAAAGAGAAGCTATACTCCCAATAATAGGCTCTATTAAGGCAACAGTCACAAAAATTGAACCCATAGCAAGTAGTGAACATACCTATATAGTAGCTAACGAAAACATTAATTTTAGAGCCATGTTTGCACCTGTAATTTGGGAGTCAGAAACATCTGCCACCATTAGCCCAGAAGTTGCCGCACGCCTCAAAATTGGCTTAGGAGATCCCCTTCGAGCCTTTGACCCCAAGAGCATATAAAATGATTACATCCTATAATCCAGCAACAGGCAATCCAGTATGGCAAACAGAAGCGGCCAACGAGCAAAGAGTTTTAGAAGCTATTACTAATGCACAAAAGGCCTATCGTTCTTGGAAGATGCAACCCTTTGAAGCCCGAGCTGCCGTATGCTTGCGTTATGCAACTGCCTTAACAAGTAAAAAAGAGTACCTAGCGCGCACAATTTCTGAGGAGATGGGCAAGCCCTTGTGGGAGTCGCTCACAGAAGTGCAAGCTATGATCAACAAGGTAGACATTTCTATTAAAGCCTATAAAGAGCGCTGCAGTGAGGTAGTACATGAAACCGCAAACGCAATCATCGCCACACGCTTTTTACCCCATGGAGTTGTAGCTGTATTTGGGCCATTCAACTTTCCTGGCCATCTACCAAATGGCCATATTGTCCCTGCGCTACTTGCCGGCAACACCGTTCTGTTTAAGCCCAGCGAAAAAACACCTAAAGTTGGCCATATCATAGCTGAGCTGTGGCAAGAAGCAGACCTTCCTGAACATGTATTTACGCTACTACAAGGTGCTAAAGATACAGCCGAAGCTATACTTTCGCACAAAGAACTAGCAGGTGTGTTTTTTACAGGAAGCTCTCATGTAGGCCGTGCAATACAAAAGCAGTCACTTATGTTTCCAGGCAGAATGCTAGCCCTAGAAATGGGCGGCAACAACCCACTTGTTATAACAAGCTACTCAGATCTTCAAGCTTGTATCTATCTCATTATACAATCAGCGTTTATTACCTCAGGTCAACGCTGCAGCTGTGCACGACGGTTGATACTCACTAATGATGCACTACTAGACCCTCTAGTGGAAGTAACAAAAAAAATAAAAGTCGGCACCTACACCGACACCCCAGAGCCATTTATGGGACCTGTGGTATCAAAAGAGGCAGCAGATGAGCTCGTTAGAGGATATAACAAGCTTTTAGAAAAAGGCGGCAACCCCCTTGTAGCTTTACAGCACAATGAAAGCTGCCTCATAACACCTGCAATAGTAGACATGACTAACTGCCCAAGAGATGACACAGAGCTTTTTGGACCAATTTTACAGGTTATTCGCGTAAAAAACTTTGATGAAGCAATAAACGAAGCTAACAACACCTCGTTTGGATTAGCAGCTGGGTTAGTATCAGATTCCAGGCAAGAATATGAACAGTTTTACAACAACGTTCGCTCTGGCATCATAAACTGGAACACCCCTACAACAGGCGCTAGTAGCCTTGCGCCTTTTGGTGGCATTGGGTGTAGTGGAAACTTTAGACCCTCCGGCTATTTTGCATCAGATTACACAAGCTATCCTGTTGCCTCGCAGGAAGCAACAAAGCTGAAACTCCCCTCGACACTTGCTCCAGGAATAACACTATGATAGAAGTGCAGGTAGACACGCTCGTTGGGCCTACCCACTACTACGGAGGGCTCTCTTATGGCAACGTAGCTTCTATGCAATCGCGCCTTCAGCCCGCAAATCCAAGACTTGCTGCCCTGCAAGGACTAGAAAAGATGAAGCTTGTCCATGAGTTAGGTGCACCTCAGCTTATTTTACCACCACAACCAAGACCTCTCTTTACCATGTTAGAAGCCCTGGGGTTTACAGGTACAAAGCAGCAATGTATAGAAAAAGCTTTTAAAGAGGCACCTGATCTACTTATAGAGTGTAGCTCGCAGTCGGCAATGTGGACAGCAAATGCCGCTACTGTTACCCCCTCTGCAGATAGCCTAAATGGCAAAGTACATTTTACTGCTGCCAACCTCTCAAGCCACCTTCACCGCAGCCTCGAGACTTGCTATACACAAGAGATCCTGCAGCAGGTATTTAGCAACAAGCGCTACTTTACACACCATTGTCCCCTGCCTTCTTGCCAAGAGTTTGCTGATGAAGGTGCAGCCAACCACACGCGACTTGTGGTAAATGATAAAGCTATTCATCTGTTTGTTTATGGGCGCACGTCTATCACAAAAACACACCTCTTTCCGGCAAGACAAACGCTCCTTGCGCAAGAAGCCATAGCCCGCAGCCATTTACTAAACCCAGCCTTCACAATATTTGCCCAGCAAAACCCAAAAGTAATAGATCAGGGTGTTTTTCATAACGACGTCATTGCCGTGGGACACAACGACCTATTCTTTTTTCACGAAGAGGCCTACACAAATACACAAGCTGTTATCGAACAGATCTCCAAACTTGGCCCATTTACCCAAGTTCGCGTACAAAAAAAAGAACTTTCTGTAGAGGCAGCCGTTAAAAGCTATATCTTTAACTCACAATTTTTGACACTACCAGGAGGCGAAACTGTAGTCATATGCCCCTCAGAAGTTCAAGCCCATCCACAAGCTCGTGCCATTGTAGAAGGCCGTCTACCAGTTGACCGAATCTACTACCTTTGCCTTAACCAAAGCATGAAAAATGGAGGAGGACCTGCGTGCCTTCGCCTTCGAGTACCGCTAACAAGTCGCGAGCTAGCCGCTATTGATCCTGGCTTTATCTTTACACACACCTTGTATGAGAAGCTAAAGAAAATCATTACAAACTACTACCCTGAATCCTATACCCCACAAAACCTACTGGATCCCAGCTTCAGAAAACAGTGCAACAATGCCATACAAAAAATCAGAAAAACACTAGGTCTACAACCTGTTTAGATAAACCATTCATATCACCCACCAGCTTGCTTGCACTTTTTTGTATTACAGTGTAATTCCTAGATCAAAGAGTTAGCTTGTGAGAGCTATTGAACTATGCCCAACACATACTCAAACTTTTTTTGATCGAGGCTGTCCGGAGTGCGCGTGCAGCACTCACCGCTCTCAATTTGACGTGCACTTTGATCTCTACGTGTTTAAAAAAAGAATAATTTGCTCTAGCCTGACTTTATAAATCAGGCTAGCGGTGCAAAGGGCTCTAAAAAATGACCTCAGCTTTTTCATAGTGATTGAAGCCGTTGTAGTAGATGCAAACAATATTTTCGGCTGGCACGTCCTTTAGGTCTATCGGTTTCATGCCCTCTACCGTAATTTCTGCATACTGAATCTTGTCCCGATCACTACCCCAGCCTGGCTGCAATAAAACAACTCTCTTGTCTAAAGAATCGGCAATTGTGGCTAGTTCATCCTGTAAAAGGTACTGGTCTACTTTTTGTAAACAGCTTAAATAAGCCTCGAAAATGTTTTCGTCATAGATAAATTCTTCTATGCGAGCTTCGAGTGTGCGCTCGAGATCTGCTATCTGTGGATTTTCAGCTACTATTAGCTGGTAGTCTTTGAGCTCTTGCTTTATGGCTTGTAGCTCTTTATTTTGTTCTATTTCCTTTTCAGACTTTCCCTGCTTTTCTAATTTTCCTTTTTTAACGGATATACGTTCTCTTATTGCTGATTTCTCTTGCTGCACTTGATCCGCCAAAGCTTTCTGGCGCTCCTTTCTTAGCTCGCCTAAGTCTTGGCGCAACCCATCTAGTTCTTTGCGTGCACCGACAACATTTTTGTTATTAGAAAATGCTGCGGGGGCATTACCTGAGCTGTCAAGATAGTCTTTTAGTACCCGCTTTATTGGTTCTGGTAACGCACTATCTCTACGATGCTTGCGTAGCTTATCACAAAAATTTCTTCGCACCTCGGCACCGTCGGCTAGATACTGGCCTCTTACTGGTTTTCCAACAAGTGCATGTATTCCGCATGATCCGTTACCATTAGTGTTATAGATTCGCAACGTATATCTATCATCCAATTTTTGTTTCTTGAATGGAACCTCACCCTTTGATGGAGCTTTTGTGGATTCTACAGAAGGTTTATGAAAGCCTTGAATTTGTTGGGCCATGAATTTTAGTAAATGAATTTCCTGATTCTCGTCAAGTTCAGCAAGTTCATTTACTTTGCGATACTTACTATATTCAGCTACTATTAAGTTAACACTTTCGTTGATGTCTTGTACGTTTGTTACGATCCTTTCCACAGTTTTATGGAGCTCTTTATCCCCTAAAATAGCATCAATAAACTCCTGTTCATCACGCTCATCGTCATTTAAATGTAAATTTTTAATGGATGTAGTTTCCACGAAACTTGGAGCAACTGGAGAGTTGGTCTCTTTTAAGGCAGATGCCCCTGATAAATGCTTATTGGCCAATCTTACTATGTTTTGATCTTGTTCGAAAATTGGAAGTTTATATACGGACTTATCACCGAGCGCAAGGCTAGTTGCTCTCTTATGTACCGCAAGCATGATTAATGGGATAACCACCGTAAGATAAGAAATAACCTTTATGGCCCCTAAACTGAACTTTTTGAAGCAATTTGTTTCGGCGGCATCAGGGTATATCGTTGGATGAAAATAATTCCAACTGGCCATTGACAGCTTTGCAGAGTCCATAACACCTGTATATATGCAAATTTTTATTGTCCTCAACATAATACAAAAACCCAACTCTGTCAAACAATTACTTTAAATTACGTGGGCAAAGTTACAATTTTGCATTTCCCTATCTGTAAAGGGCAGAACACCCCCTGTAGACCCCATACGCATCAGGCTAAGTTGAAATTCTGTGGGTTAAATAGTTGAAATTAAATATTTTGTGAAACGCTGGACCATTGTAAAGTGTTTGTCGTCAAAAACAACCTCTAAACAAAGGCCCAGACAATGTACTCAGTGCATTA
>JBGSSB010000120.1:0-14942 GCA_041737255.1 Chlamydiales bacterium
TCGAAAGTTTGTACATGATCTTTATCTGTGAAATTGACATACTCTTTCATGAGTTACCCTCTGTTATTTGTTTTTTGACGAAAACCTTACTGAGGGTACACTCTTTTTATTTCAAACACAACTTCTGATCATATCTCCAACGAACGCCCAAGTGATGCCCTACAAAACCTTGAAACTAGATGTTGGGAGATGTCACCCTTAGATCTTGCGGTATATATATATGCTACCCTAAAAGGAACACACCTGGCTGACAAAAAAAGCGCCCTACTCTCATGCTTTCTTGCTCTTGGCACCAAGTTTGCAGTTATGAGCAGATGCTCTTACGATGATTGGACTACACTTACTACCCTTCTTATGGAGCAGCCTACTTTTAAAGATCTTGCCGATTTTTTAAAAAATAACAACCATAGCGAAGTTGATGATGCAGATGAGCAATTTCTGTATAAAACATGGACCCAGTTAGCACAAATCTTCAATCAACCTCACGCGCTCTCAGAACTTGCTCTTAATCATTTACTCTTACGAGACATAGTAGAACCATGGATAGACCTACCTAGAAGATCTGATGCTACAGTAGTCAGCCTAGTATTCACCTACTCTATCTGTTCAAATAGCCTACCTAAAACATGGGCAATCGAAACACTTTGTCAACAAAATGAAACACAAGAATTTTTTCTACAGGCCATAACAAAAAGCCAATATAACGACATGCAAGTAAGGCTACTTACTACATTTAAAACCTTTATCGATGTAGATAGCTGGAGTTTCGCGCAACAGCTCTCCTGGAGATCTCTTGAATACCTTGCCGCAATCCTTCTTTCCAACAAAGATACACCCGTAGATCCAACACTGTGTCTTGCGATCCTCGACAATCAACAAGCCTCGTCAGACATAAAGCTCTCTATAACCTCTCATGTATTGAAAACGACACGCGAATGTGATATTTCAATTTTATCACAAATCCTCTCTAAACTTACAAGCCCTAACTCTTTCTCTATACCCACATGCTCTAAAATTCTCTCCAGCCCGCTTCTTTACAATATTTATGAATACTCGCTAGCCACACAATGGACCTCATCTTGCATAGAGTTCTCGTATGAAACAGACGATCTCTTAGCTCAATACACAAATGCTGCAACAGAGCAGCTAGAAAGTTTTGATAAACTTACGGTTATACTTCATGGTAAAAAGACATCCCTTTGCCAGTCAAAACTTGACACTATCGCCACAAAATTTATTACTGCAACTCTATGCAATTTGCAGCAATTTAGCATTCAGAACAAAGCCAAGCTTGAGACTATATCCCCTCGAAGCGTTCCCAGCAGAATTAGTGCCGCTATTACGATTAAAGATGCGGCCATCAGACTTATCTTTACGATCTATTCACGAATTACCGACCCAACAGTAAAAAACAGAGTTTATGATAAATTAAAGGAAGCTCTGCCAAAAATTGATGCCACAGCAGATAAAAGCGAATTTCATGTTGCAGAATTGTGCGCCAATGATGGATACAAGATGCTAGGCTTTAGCTATGGAACCATAGAAACTACATTTGTGATTGCGCCGGATATGACCCCCAAATCTGATTAAGGATATAACATGAGCGTAAAATCTCCTGATCAAGCATCTCCTAGTCAAGAAGCTGGAATAGATGAATCCTTTCTGATGATGGCTCTATCAAGGATGTCTCTATCACCGCGTGGCCGACTTACAGGAATCATCCAAAAAGGTAATATTAGTGACATCTCAGATGAATTAACCACTAGCGCCGAGCAGTTTTCTGCTATAGAGCTAACTGTCTGCATCTACGCGCTGCTGCAACAAGAACATCCTCAACAAAGCGCCCCGGCTCTAGCACATGGGCTACTCATGCTCACCAACAGACTCTCCTCCATAAACTCTTGCTGCTACCAGACATGGCAATCGCTCTTTGACCTTTTTTCTAAAAAGCCAACCTTCTGCCAACTCTCTGATTTTTTAGAAGAAGACAATAGCTACGACAATGACGAGGCAGATGCTACGTTTGTATACAAAACCTGCCAGCATCTTACATCCCTTCCTCTTGCAAGACTAGATCTTCCAAACGCAATTCTCACTGATTCCGTTGAGCCGTGGATAAATAAGCGCTTACTTAATGTAGATGATTGTCTCTCATCACTGCTACTTACCCACGCTGTCTGTAGATTAAGCGCTGAGGAAATATTCGATCTTGAAACTCTCAGCCAAACTGACTCCTGTCAAAAGTTTGTACTGGAAGCCATAAGCAAATGCAGACAAGAAGAGCGTGCACTAAAACTTCTCATGGCACTGCAAGACACAGTTGGCGGTGATGACTGGAGTTTTATTAAGCAGCTTCCGGAAAATGCCCTATCAGCTTTGCTCTGCACAGTAAAAAGTCATAAACTTCATATAAAAGAGAAAACGCTTAGCTTAAAGCTTTGCCAGAACCCCCATCTTGATACTATTTACAAACTCTGCTTACTACAAGAAACTATCCAAGCTCTGCCTTCATGCCCTTTCTCATTTTTATATAAACTGATGCCCCAGCTTGTTGTGTTATCGTGCAGTACTAAAACAAATATAAGCCAAAAAATCAAAGAAATCATTGATTTGTGTATAACGAAAGAGTGGGACTACGACTTACTGTCGATACATGACTACCAAAGTGACTTAGATGAAGTTTATCAAAACCCTATGAACAAATTTATCAACGGGGATTTTTACACCCTCTCTGAATTTTCTCTCTACGATGCAGCGTTACTGAAAAAATGCATAAAATCTGTTATAAAAAGTTTAGAGAGTTTTGCTAAAGTAAATGCAGAAAAGATCAGAGAACTAGGTGAACGTAGAGGGGGCTATCGCTGCCATAGAGGGCTAGAAATGAAAACAGCCTGCATAGGTCTGCTGTTTTTCTTATACAAAAATGTACATTGTGTTCCCACACAAAAAGAAATGTTCGAGTATCTAAAAACCGACCTTCAAAACGTTCAGGTAACAAACGACACAATAGAACAGAAAATTTTAGACGTATCTAACAGAACCATGGCAAAGCTAAGCTATAGCCACAACGGCACACTATACAAAATCAAACTATCTAAATAAAACCGGTTAAAGCGCTCCCCTACCCATCTGCTTTACCTCAGCTACACTGGCAAATCCAATAAATGAAGCAATCTTCTCTCTTGGAACGCCCATTGCGGCAAGCTCATTCCACTGCTTTTGGTACTCTGGAAACACATAAAAAACGAGGTCAGCTAGTGAAACTGGAGATGCTTCCTTTTCCTTATAAAATTGATTCAATCTGTCAAGCACCTCAACAAATGCAGCCGTAACCTTTTCGCTCTCGGGCAGTTTACACTTATTGAGTCTAGAAAGAAGCGCATCGCGTCTTTGATTAATTCTTTGAAGTAAAGCCCCAAGATGAGCCTTGTCATTATCTTGAAGGTACTGGTGTGCCTGAGGGTAGGCCATAAGCCCTAGGCGAAGTGCTGCAACCTCCCCCTTCGATCTAA
The DNA here is from genome assembly GCA_041737255.1 of Chlamydiales bacterium. GTDB lineage: Bacteria > Chlamydiota > Chlamydiia > Chlamydiales > FEN-1388 > SZAS-7. The sequence continues at coordinate 3,513 of JBGSSB010000120.1, forward strand.
GCTCTGGATCTTTAGTTAACCCATTACCTACAGGCCAAGTCTCGTCAAGGTCAATCAAAGTTAGATTAAGCCTCTCTTGCTCTTGAGTAAAAAGAAAGTTTGTATCATCCAAACATCCAGCTTTGCCATCTTGCGTTCTAAAGAGTATGGCAAGCACAACGCTGTTGATGAAAGAGCAAGTGTTAATCATCGAAAAAAACTTATCTCGTCTCTCGGATGGCGAAACCATGTTCAGAGCCATGCCGTCTATTTCTGTAACAACATTTTGAATCATAGGCTGTAAAAGACCAGTGACATTCGATCTCATTAACAGCACATTATCTGGAATCTCTATAGTATCTTTTGATTCAGTAAACGAATCGCTTCTGGTTTCTGTTCCACACGAGTCCTTTTCTTCGTCACTGTAGATGTCGTCGGCATCTTGGCTCATCTTTAGCTCAAAACGGTCATTGCCACGCTTAACATAAGAACTTAGCACTCCACAGGTAATTGGATGAGCTGCCTCAGCCTGTACAATGTGATCGCGCCCATCGACTGAAAGAATTAACACTTCCTCATAAGCAAGCTTGTGATCTTCTGCCTTGGCTGTTTTTGGCTCTAATGTAATCACCCCGTCCTCTTTCTCAAGAGTAAAGTCACAGCCTTTACCTAAGCTGACAACTTTTTTATGAAGAGAAATAACTGGACAAGCCATTTCAAGATTTACAAGCCAAGGAGCACCCTCTTTATAGGCTTTTTTATAGATAATAGGATTTAACGATTCATCTAAGTCATCTTGGCTTATAAGAAATGCAGCACGAGCCTTGATTGTCGGAGGTACACAAGCATCAAGGTCTAAAATTTCAGCAACCTTCCGGCAAAGTATAGCCTTTGTGCTATTCATTTTACCCGGCTTAAAAACTGCATGAGGATTCGTCTTGGAAGGAGATGTAATCGGGTAGACGCCTACTGCAGTAGAGCCTTTTCGCGGCATAAGGGGCGACTCTAATCGACGAATTTTGTTTCTGGTACTTTCTAGCATTTCTTGGGGTGATTTAGGCCGAACAACCAATACAGAATCACTTGTATCATCAGTATTGAATTGGAGTTTGCGACGAGCTGGCATATCTTCATTTAAAACATTCATATCAAGAACACCCAACCCCCCAAATGCGTCAGACAACCCAGGAGATGCCTGATTAGGCGAAATGGGACTACCATTAGAGCTTCCGCACGAATGGTCAGGTGATGACCACGGAGAACCAATAGGTGATGTCAGAGGAGAAAACTCTATTGATGACATAGTTTATTCCTTTTATTATTATTGTTGAGTATTGTATATCAAAATTGCATTTTTTGTCAATTCTTATTTATATATCAAAATTTCAGCACACAACACTTACTTAATTCTATATTTTAATTCCTCTACCTAGTAAACTTACCGCGAATTTTTATAAAAACTACGGATATAAGGATAAAATGAGCTCAAGCCATGGAATCGCCCCTTCTAATAAAGAGTATTTTACACCGGCCCCAATCAACAAACGACTCCATGCGCACGCGGCTTCAGTAGCCGATCTAGAACATTCGCTATCCACCTTGTCTCTATCAACGCAACACCTTAAAAAAAGCACTCAGGCCCTACCGGCCAAAAACGAACAACAAAACTTTAACCTACTGCCAACCGCTCATCTACAAAGGCTCATTCTTAACCTCTTATACCAATTTGCTAACACAAAAGAACAAAACACCCTTCGCTCACTCATACAACTTCTTCCATACTATGCATCGCGCTTAACATGCTATGCAGACGAACCATTTGTTGGCATTATGACGCCCGAACTTTTACAAGCAACTAAACATGACACTGCTCAAATCACCCATGCACTACACAATAGAATTACTAGCTTTCAACTAACCGAAGAGCCCCCGCTCATGTCAAAAAATGATGAGTGGACACAACTTGCCTGCCTCATCACACGATTAAACCAAAATAGTCTAACAGTTGCTCATATAGCCCAGGTGCTAAAAGAATGGAAAGTAAATACGAAACCGCTGCCTACTGAAATGGCCCCTCTACTGCACTCTTTTGCCCTATTTGTGACGACAGAAAAGACCTCCCACCAAAACCAGCTAGAGAACATCTATCGAGAGTTCTGCCAACTTGTAGAAGATTCCCACTACAAGAACGCCCTTTTTGCACACACACTTGGACACGCTGCCGTTTTACGTAAGGCACGTGAGGGATATAACATGGAAGATCATGTTGCATACCTAGCCTGTGTCCTTTTTGATGAAGACACCCTCAGATTTCATGAACTATCAACGAAAGATAAACTAGCTAACGTACTTTTACTTTTACTGTACTGGCAAAAGACAAACGAATCGAAGTATCTTGATTTACTACTCTATACTATTCCCGACTGTCACACCTATTTAGATTTAATTTGCACAAAAGAACTAGTTTCTGCTCGTCAAAACACTACAGAAACCTTTAACCAAGCTCTTCAAACAACAGTAGATAAATTTCTCGAAACACACCCTGAAAAGTTACTTGAACCTATCGGCAGCAAACTGTTTACTCAATTACTTCCCACCCTGCCAGCAACAATAGAAACCGAATTTTTAGCAAACTCTCTATGTACATGGTACAATTCTAAAAAAGTAACAACGCAAGAATTTGCTACAGCTATAGAGTTTTACGGAGATTTCGCCACTAGGTGGGATAGAGCAAAAGAAGATATACAAGAAACCTGTTACGACATACTAGATTTGTTTTCACAAAAAAGCTCAGACAGTGAATTCTGCCTCGACGTACTCTATCTACTTTCAAGTGATGGAAAAGTTACAGTTGAAGATTGGGCCGAGACAATCCAAACAGGTGCTGTAAAGGCCATTTTTCTTGACCTCATCTGCTCCGCAACATTTTCCCACCGCAAAAGAGACACCATTTTTTCTCACTTCGTGCGAATAACAGCACCAGCTGAAAGCCTTAACAATGCAGCAAGACTTACACCTACTCTTAAGCCCACTCAACTTAGAACGCTCTTAAAAGCACTTAACGAGCGCGCCAAAACATCTACCAAATGTCCTGCATTTAAAATATTTACTAAAAAAGCCAGATTGCTCGAAGGCAACAAAAAAACGTACATCTTACAAGAAATAGTAAAACTCTCCCCACTCATGCGTTCATTTGAACTGGCTATCCGAAAAAACCCACTGCATCCAGGAATCGATTTTTTTGTGAGTATAGCACGATCCGAACACTTCTCCGCAGAATCAAAAAAGTCACTATATAACCTGTATCTACTAGACGTACGATGCCCTGATCACTCTACTGTACTTGCCTCTCGCATCCTTCTCGCTGGCGAAACAGATAGAATCAAACAAGTATGTGATAAACTCTTAAGTATTATGAAAAAAGATGAGAACTCTTGTGCAATACAAGAATTTTTCACATTTGCCAATTCCAGCAAAATTGACTGGCTAGTCAAATGCGAAATGATAACGTACTTATTAGAAAAGAACACCCCCGCCAGCCTCTTATTTGCTACCAAAATGTCCAATATACTGCCAATTTCAGCGGTTTGGCATCTGTTAAAAAAAGTGCACGCACAACTGCCAGAAGATGTAGCAACTTCAAGATGCACTCTTGAGGAGATTCTTCGTGCTGATTGGTACAATGACCCAAAAATGCTAAAAGCCGACCCCACTTGGTTCAAAAAAAGAAACATATCATTATGCACCACGGAAGATGAAGGCGTTGCAAACCTTGTTGACGTGTTTAATAGTTTAAAACTTGATTGCGGCCTTACAAAAGCACCAAAACATATTAACAAAATTAAACATGCAATTTTACAGACACAAATGTGGCGCAAAAAGGGCAGAAAAACTGAGCGCTCATTATACAAAGCATTACTTACAGCCAAAATTAAAGAAGAACTTCGCCCTAAACCCCAAATTGTTCCTGAGGCTTTGATTCAAAACCAGGAACTATCTGAAAAATGTGACGTACCCCAAATTATACGACCAGAATCCCCAAGCCCAACCGACGATCTCTAACCAACACCAGACACTACTGAGGCACCCATGACATTTCCTAATACAAAAATCGATTCATTGCCACGTTTTATCGAAAATTACAGCCTAAATCATGGCGTTGATGAGCTTGAAAAGCTCCTCAACGAGTGTTCAATATCAGGCGAGGAGCCGCTCTTTCACCTACTCTCTCTTAAAGATCAACAGCTACTACTTCTTATGCTTTTTAAGCAGTTTGCCACAGACAAAAAACCTCACACCTTAAAGCAAATAGTTCATGGACTTATCTGCTATGTAGATAGCCTTAACAGCACACCAGATGAAACAGTTATCCCTTTTGCCACGCAGGAGTTTACCGACCTAGTAATGCGCCCTACGACACTTCTTGACTTAGCCTTAAGCTCACGTTTGAAAGTTTTGCAAAAAAACATTCACAAAGAACATCAAGATAAAAAAACTGAATGGAAAAACACCCTTAAAATTTTCTCAAAACTGGCTCACAACTACATCCACGAACTGCCACTTACTCTATTTGCTGAGGTACTGCACGAACACAAATCACAAACCAGCCCCTCTAACGAAGCGCTTGCCTTTGCTTTATGTCGCCTATCGGAAGTTTTTTATGTCATAAACAAAACACCAGAAGAAGATATCAATCTTTTGCATATTGAACGATGCAATCTTCTCAGCGAATACATTAAAACAGAAGAAGACTCCACCCTTAATTTTTATCTATTTGCTCAAGTTCTTAAAGAGCACCACCCACACCCTATTAACTCACCTATGCGCGAGTGTAAATCAGAAGACACACTTAGCTCTCAAGAACTTGATATTTTTATTGCAATCGTAACAAGCCCACACACACCTGAACATGTACGAAACGAAATTCTACAGACCTATAAAAATGAATCCGCTACTACAAAAACTCGCGAGCTTGCCCAACGCATCGAAGACACTATGCTACTGAAAAATGTGCCCTTAAAAGCTTTTCTGGCTGGAGAAAATGTTGATGCCTACCTCAACTGCTTATACTCAATGCTTCGTGGCTATAAACGACAAAAGTTTCATGAATTTTCACCTCACAACATGCGAGCAAACTTTCTTCTATTCCTTGCCTGTTCCGTACGAAAAAATGATTCAAACAGCCTTACGCTGCTACTATTGTCCCTCCCCTACTGCATCCAGTACCTAGATGGGCTCTGCTCTAATGCGCTATCGCAGTCAATAGATGGCTCCGAAGAAGACCTCACAACAGCTCTTGCAGGAAGAATTGAAGATTTTTTGCACGAAGAAGAGACTTTAGAACAGTCGACCAATGAATGGCCCTCTATAAACCAAGTTCTTCGACACATTGCCGCCTCGCAAATTGAAGACCCTTTGCTATTGCTGCAAAATGCAGTAGTAGCCTGGAATGTAGTGGCAAAACCAGACCCAAAGGCCATAGCCATTGCCTTACGAGCTTGTGCAGATTTCGCCCATGGGTTTACGCACGCCGAAGAGAGCATTCAATCTATAGCCTACAGCCTACTTGAGAGCCTTGCAAGAGACGATGAAAAGCGCCTTGGAGCATCTGGGTCACTTGATTTTGATGAGCTCTTTATGATAAAAGCGCTCTTTCGATTGTTAAAGCTCGATGGAAGAGAACTTGATGGCAAAAACCCAGGCTGGACCACAACTCTTGAAGGCCAAGAGCTAGAACTTTTTATTTCGCTGGCCAATAGCCCAAGAGCTACAAAACCGACAAGAGCGGCTCTTTTCCCCTACTACACAAAAAATGGTGCGTCTGAAAAATGCCATTTTCTAGCCATCCGTATAGCGCCAAACCTTGCATTTGATCAGCTACTACAGCTAGCAAGAAAGCTAGAGGAGCCATCACTTTCACTATTTGTTGACACAGTAAATAGTCAAAAATTTCCCCATGACTATCGCGAAAGGCTTGTACGTCATTTCTTTAACCTAAAAACTATCGAAGGACTATCTTTTGCAGCGCGTATCAGCCCTTGCCTTGGACCCTCTTGGTTAACTGCCTTTTTAAGAACTCTAGATGAAACCACACCAAGTATTTGCGTAACTGAGCAGCATCAACATACACTTAGACATCTCTGCAATGCACGATGGCTAAACGATAAGCAAACCACTCTTTTTACGCTTGATGATGATAAAACAAGGGAGCTATTGGCCCTACTAAACAAAGTAACTAACAAGTTTTGGCTTGAAGAGGAGCTAACAGCCGATTTCTTCCAAAGTAAAATTAAAATACTTTTAGAAGACACTCTTAGAGCCGGAAAGCGAAGCCCATCACCCGAGGCGAGCCTGCGCCCCATTGCACTTAAAAAAAGCGCATCAGAACTTCTACCCAGAGAATCTGTAGAAGTTCTGATGCGAGTAGTACAAAAGGACTACGGTAAAAGCTCCGAATAAGGCTATTGACAAACCAAGCAAAAATACTTTATGCTTTGCTTACCATTCTACAACACTGATAAGAGGTTCATATATGTGTAGGTACAAGTTTTCTTTTACGTTTGCATCCCCCGATTCTTCAATAAACTTGTTGGCTCACTCTTCTTCTCAAAATTGCAATAATAATTGCAATAATCAGCAGTAATTCTCCCCTTTTTTTAGAATAGTTTTTTTTATTTTCATCTCCTTGGACAACCGAGGACCAAAACAACTTAAGGTTACTTATGTTTATGGATAGCTTTGATAAAATCGCAGAAATGCTCCTATTTATCTCTTGTGTACTCATATTAATTGGGTGCATCTACATTACCTTTAAGCTGCGCTTTGTGCAGCTTCGCTTTTTCCCAGCCCTTTTTTCTTTACTTAAAGCTTCTTTTTCAAAAAAAGAAACTAAAGCTGATACTATATTACCACACACAGCACTCATTACCGCCATGTCAACAACGCTTGGTATTTCTACCATCGTAGCTCCAGTTATCGCATGTAACATCGGGGGGCCAGGGGCTCTTCTTGGCTTTTTACTCACCTCATTTTTTGGCAGCGCTGCCACCTATGCTGAGGTTAACCTATGTATAACACACCGCAAGCGCCATAAATCTGGCGCCATAATGGGCGGCCCTATGCAATATCTACAGGCTATTTTTTCCCCGTTTGCCGCAAAGTGGTATGCAGTGTGCTGCCTTACGCTAATGCTTGCATGGTCTGCGGCACAAGCTAACCAAGTAGCCGCTATCCTCGACTCTCCTCTTATTGAAGGGTTTCGCGTGCCAACCATCATCACAGGTGTCTTAACAAGCATATTCACACTTGTAATGCTCATGGGGGGTATCAAACGCGTAGGCTGGTTTTCGATGATTCACGTGCCCTTAATGTTTGTGCTCTATGTAGGCTCATGCCTTTTTATAGTGCTGTCAAACATGGACAAGATGGGCGGTGTGCTCACAGAAATTTTTCAATCATTTCTCTCACCACAGCCTCTAGCAAGCGGTATACTGGTAGGTGGTGCGGTAAGCAGCCTTCGCTGGGGTATATTTAAAGGCATACAGTGCAGCGAAACAGGCATAGGCACCCAAACAATGCCCCACTCAATGGCTGAAACCCAAAACCCAGTAACGCAAGGGCTTTTAGCAATGCTTTCCACCTATACAGCAGGTGCTGTAGCCTTTTTATCAGGGTGCGTGGCACTTCTTACAAAAACCTGGCAAGACCCAAGCCTACCACTTGGCATGAGCATGGTAGCAGCATCCTTTGAAGTCTATTTTTCTACCTTTGGCATTTGGATAATAACAGTCGCATCTCTTCTTTTTGCCTCTGGGCCAATACTTGGCAACTGCTACAACGGTAGCCAATGCTTTTCCTACCTAACCGACAACAGGCGCGTCAAAGTGTATTATATAGCGTCTTCCTGCATGGTTTTTGCCGGCGCCATAGCCGATGTAAAAACTCTTTGGTCTGTAATGGATATCGTTCTTGCCTGCACGGCACTTCCGCATATTGCTGCCCTTGTGGTCTACGCCCATAAAGAAGCTAAACAAGGATCTGAGCTTACTAATGCAATGTCAATGACATAACTAAATGCAATTATAATCAACATAATATTAAATTACACAATATTATGTTGATTAATAATTTATTATAATGTATAATTACCCATTATAAATTCTTAAATCAAAGCAACGTACATGCATCCAACTAGTCAAAATTTTCGTAGGTCCCCAAGCATCCCTATACCGAAGGTGCAAATACCTCCTCTATCACGAACTTCGGGCCCTTTAAGTGAGCGATCCGAAAACTCCCCTACGCCCCCTGATTCACACTCACTTTGCGAACTTGCTGATTTTGTAAACTGCCTTACTCTCAATCGCTATGAAAAAGATGAAAAAAAAATCAGAAAAGCTATACAAGCCCTCGGCCAGGAATTTCATGGATTAGAAAAAGTTGAAATTCAACGTATTGTAGAAAAAGTTGTATGCGAGCTTGCTGACCAATCGAAAAAGGGCACATACAGAGCTTCCAAAAAAAGAAATACCCTACCACGCACACTCTACTTTGATTATGACAAACACGTAGCTTATGTTTTTTTAAAAACTAAGGGAAACCTTCCTGAAAACAAGGGTGGTTTTAGGCGTGGAACAAGAGCGTTGCGTATTTGCTGGATCCCCTCAAGCCGAAATAGTCAAAAACCAACAACGCCTAAGGTAGAGCGAGCCTTCCAACTTGTCTCACATGATGCCAAATGCGACTCTGAAACAGCACATAGTGAACCATTTGAACACAAGATACAAAAAACACTTCCAGACTTTGATAGAATCAAGGATGTTTTTGTAAGATGCCACACCTTTTTTCAATATGAAAAAATTAAAAAAGGCACAAATGTGCCTATCAAAAAAAGCTGCACCATTTCAGATTGCCATCCTACATCGCTAGATGAGCTGATCCGTGAAAATGAAGTATCAAACGAACTGGCTATAGGCTTTGCCTATGACCTTTTACGCTCCTTAAAAACTCTTCATATCAGAGGGATTGTACATGGTGACATTAAACCAGGAAATATCCTTGTAGATTCACATGGCCACGCCAAGCTAATTGACTTCGATTTTGCTACCACACCCGATGAAACCCCACGTTGGCAAGAAGGATTTTATGGAACGTACACCTATTCAGCACCCGAACTTTTAAGAAAAGAGGCACTATCAAGGGCTGGTCTTGTTAAAACAGACATCTTCGCACTAGGAGTGATTTTATATAGAATTGGATTTGGTGGCCCACCCTCATGGACAAACAACCTTAGAACCTACAAAGAGTTTGGCTCCGAGCAAAGATTAGAAGAAATACTTGATGATATTAACGACCTTAAGCGCCATTGTTTATCAGCCAAAAACACCATTGGTAATGGCCAAGACGATAAAACATTTATTCAAGATCTTGCTCTTCTGATGATGCACCCTGATCCAAATAAACGCATTTCAGCAGAAGATGCCATTACTGAAATTGGTAAAATCTACACCTTTTAACTAGCTTTTGAGAAATAACAACATACCCAGCAACTGATGCAAACAGGGCTAAATAAAGCCCTGGAGCAAATGCAAGTCCCGTTAGCTTATAAAGCCAGCATGAGATAGCGCAGGCAGGCTTGCCGATACACTGCGTCCCTAATGCATACCCCAACGATAAAATAGTATAGCGCATATTTGCTGGCACAAGCTCTTGTGCCCAGGCATGGTAGGGAGCACTAAAGGCAACACCCCCTACAACAAGCGCACACCGGACAGCAATCACCACACCTAGTGAGGCTGACTCCAAACATAAAAACAGCGGTATAGCAGCCAGCGCCAAAAACAAAGCAGCCATTTGCATTTGCCTCTCTTTGCCGATACGGTAGGCTAAGTAGCCAAAACAAGGCAAAAGCAGCATGTCAAGCACCAGAAGATAGCTATTAATTTTCATAACCTCTGTTTTACTAAGCGTTGTGACAATGGGTATGTAGCCATTCATCAAGTCAAAAGCCATAGCGTACGTTACATAAGAGAGCCCTGAGGTAAAAATAATAGCGCAAAGTGCACCAAGGTTCTGCTTTACCCCTTGGCCAATAGATGTTGTTGGTGTAGGTATTATATCGTTATCTGGCACTGACTTTTGCAGGAAAAATCCAAATATTGCGGTAAGTGAGCCCCCCCAAAACAAAAACCGCCAGCCATAATCAATGATGCCAAACGAGCTAAAGCTAGCAACAAGCGCAGAAGCTAGTAAAATCCCTCCCACAGAAGAGGCATCATAGAGGCTACTTAACAATGTTTTTTTGCCATTTTCAGCCTGTTCCAAAATATAAATCGCTCCACCGACAGCCTCCCCTGCCATAAAAAATCCCTGCAGCATACGTAATAGAGCAAGCAAAACTGGAGCCAACACCCCCACCTGGCTATGAACAGGCAAAAACCCCATAGCCACGGTAATGGCCGCCATCCCCAAAAGTGAGAGCCTAAGAGCCTCTTTTCTACCAAACCTATCACCTATCCACCCAAAAAAAAGAGCCCCTACAGGCCGAGAAACAATGCCAAGTGGCATGATGCCATAGGTCATAATAAGTGCGGTGATTGGGTCATAGTCTGCAAAAAAAAGTGGAGCAAGAAAAGGAGCTAAAAGCCCAAAAAGAGCACTGTCGTAGTGTTCGAGAATGTTGCCAACCATGCCGGCCAGCTTGTAGTTTGCTGCTTTCTTCATCATAGCCTGTAAAAGCGAGCAAGGAGAAAGCAAAAGCAAACAGCCTTCACACTCCCTACGCTAGTATTATCCAGATCAGGTAATAGGAGTTGGCCATAGCCTTTCAGCCTCTAAACAGAAGCACCTCCGGTGACGCACACAATCATACCACAGCTACAATAACCCATCAAGCATGACGGGGAGGGGCCAATGGTGTCAACGTAAGCTCTTTCCCCTAATTTCGACATTGACCCTTGTTCTTGTCTCTAAAATTTCCCGGCGCCAAAAAAATTAAACACAAAGGCACAAAGACACAAAGCACTGCGTGGAACTTACAATGATATATAGGTCACGCTTTGTGGCAGTTTTTTGAGAAAAAATACCCATCAGCTATAACATGATAAGAATTGCCGGCTTCGCGAGGGCCTCTCTTTGTGCCTTTGTGTTTCAATTATTTTTGTAAAGATACTGTGGTGGGCGTAAAACTTGACTGAAAAGGTGAACAATGCCCGATCATTATTAGCAGAAAATAGCTTAAGTTGACACCATTGGGGCTGGCCTAGGGTGTTGATTTGAGCTCTTTTTCTAAAAATAGCTCTTATGCAAACTTTGCCCTTGAGCTTTAGCTCTCTGGAGTTTCCAAGCGACAACGCCGCTGATACCGCAAAGCAACAGGGCGTATTTTTGGCAAAAAAAAGACGAATTCTTCACAATAATACTCTCTAATAATTCGTCAGAACTTAGAGAGATTAA
>JBGSSB010000121.1:0-4042 GCA_041737255.1 Chlamydiales bacterium
TCTCCTTTCGCACTCCCGTTAACCTTCTAAATTCAATGGATGAAAGTTTCTGTATCGCTTTGTATTTCTGCATAGATGACCGACAATAAATTTGAGAATCAGATCTTTATATTTAAAATCAGCATTGTGAGCCATAAGTTCTTCAAACATTTCCGGGCAAGGGCAGGGGATTGTGGTTATGCAAGATGTCTATTGATAATCCGCTCAACATACGACCTTCGTCGCCTGATCATATAAACATTCCCATTTTTCTCAAATATCTCTTTGAGCGTAGCGCCTCAGTGATAATCTATACAAGGCCAAGTAAATGAAAAATGATTTATTGAATAGATAGATAAGGTAGTTTTTTTTACCGCATTATGGTAGCTTCTCTAGCTCAAATAGAAGGAATTTCATGGACAAACGCACTGTACTGTTTATCATTTCCCTTACGCTGACACTCTTTTTTGTGCGGCTAGGGTTTGACTATATGAACCAAGATGAGAAAGCTGCTTGGGCACTTGCACAAGCACAAAAGCAATCAGCATCAACACCACCTCAAGAAGCAGCTGTTCAAGATACTGCTACAGCTGAGCAACCCTTTGGAGCTACATCAACAGCAAAACCTGCTAAAGAAGAATACTACGTACTTGAAAACGACTACCTACAGCTTGTTTTATCCAGTACTGGTGGATCGCTTGTAGAGGTTAACCTACCTTTTAGATCTGACAAAAACCCAGAAAGCGCGGTTCTCCCTATTGAAATCGACCGTGAGATGCTTGAAAAAAGCCCACACAATGCAAACTTCCCGCTGCACGCTGCAAAAGATGCTCAAGGTGTAATGAGGCCACCCACACTTGGCGGCTACTACCCTCTTATCCGTCGTGACATTGTCGGACAAGATTCAATACCTTCATTTTTACTTCCTCCAAAATTGTATGGCTTCAATGTTGTCTCAGAATACCCTGAGGTAGCAAAGCTTCACTATGCAGTAAAAAGCTTTACAAACGATGAGATTGTACTAGAGGCCCTACAACCACACAGAAGAATCACAAAGAAATTTGCATTTCCCAAAGAAGAGGTACCCTACACCTTTGATGTGGACGTGAAAATTGAAGGCGACCTACGTGGCCTATGGCTTACAAGTGGCGTCCCTGAAATAGAGTGGCAATCTGGTGTTTCAGGCTCTGTAATTAAGTACCGCATTACAAAGGGTAAGGGCCATGATGTTCTTAAAGTTGACCTCCCTAATGAAACCTACACCAACACCTCTACAGCCCCTGACTGGGTAAGTAACAGTAATGGCTTTTTTGGCATTATCATGGACCCAGAAAAAGGCCGCGAAACAGGCTTTCGTGTAGATAAAGTTACAGGCAAAGAGGCTCCTTCTCGCATTGAGCTTATAGACCCTGAATATTCTCGCTACTCGCAAGATGACATGCCAGGCTATAACGTGATGATACCACTTAAAGCACAAACAGGCATTACAGAGCTTCGTGTCTTTGCTGGCCCCTTTGGCGAAAAAGTCCTTACTGCCGTTGATGAGTATAACAGCAAAACAACAGGCCCTACTGACTTTCTTTCTTGCCAAACCTACTTTGGCTGGTTTTCATTTATTTCAGAGCCCTTTGCAAAGTTCCTCTTTTTCTTGATGAAGCTTTGCCACTCTGTAACAGGCTCTTGGGCGCTGTCTATTGTCTTTGTAACTGTTGTTCTTAGACTTATTTTGTATCCTCTCAACACTTGGTCGATAAGATCAATGAAGGGAATGCAAGAAGTTGGACCGCAGATTAAGGCTATACAAGAGAAGTACAAAAAAGACCCACAAAAAGCACAGCTTGAAATATTAGCCATATACAGAGAAAAAGGTGTAAACCCGATTTCAGGCTGCTTACCACTTATCTTGCAGCTTCCATTCTTAATAGGTATGTTTGACCTACTTAAGACTACATTTGAGCTCAGAGGAGTGGTCTTTGTTCCTGGCTGGATAGACAACCTTACCTCGCCTGATGTGCTCTTTACATGGGGCTACAGCCTTCCAATTTTTGGAACTGAGTTTCACCTTTTGCCGGTAATTTTGGGCGGCATTATGTATGTACAGCAAAACGTGATGTCAACGCTTCCTAAAGATCCATCAACGTGGACTGACCAACAGCGCCAACAGCGCATGATGGGTAACATCATGACCGTTGTCATGACTGTAATGTTCTACAACTTCCCATCGGGTCTTAATATCTACTGGATATCCTCGATGCTCCTTGGAATACTCCAGCAATGGTGGACTGCAAAATCCATGGATAAAAAAGCCAAGGAAGCTGTAGTTGAGATTGAAGTAAAACCTACGCACAAAAAGCTCCCTAAAAAGGGCTAAGGATTAGGCACAACCATGCAGGCGTGGGAGCAGTTTCTTGTTGAACAAGAAAAAGAATATGGCCAAGAGACAGTTTCGCGCTGGCTTCGGACGCTAAAGGTACTGCGCTTTGACGCCTGCAATATCTACCTGGAAGCACAAGACTCCTTCCAGGTGTTATGGTTTGATGAACACATCCGCCCCAAAGTATCGCAGCTTGTTAACAACAACAAAAAACCGATTAAAGTTCATCTCTCGCTGCCTGAACTTGTCCCAACAGCTCCACGAAAAAGAAAAACTCCCGCAAGCAAGGGAGGAACAACGCAGTCAAACACTGCATTTCAAATTTATTTTGACGAACTTGACCCATCTTGTAGTCTTGAAGACTTTTTACTTACAGACGAAAACAAAATCGCCTACAAAATTTTAGAAGAGCTCTGTTCTCGCCTTGTAGACAGCAAAGTACAGGCTATGTCTTCCTTTTCACCACAAGCGCCTGCTGTACAACGCGATTTTTTAAACCCCATTTACCTCTATGGGCAATCAGGATCTGGCAAAACTCATCTACTCATGGGAGTAGCACAAAAGCTTCGTCGAGTAGGCTACAGAGCCATCTATGCAAGATCAGAGCTTTTTACAGAACACGTGGTAAAGGCTATTCGTGGCGGAGAGATGTCCCATTTTCGTAACACATACCGCAATGCCGATGTACTCCTTATTGATGATGTTCAGGTGTTTGGCCGTAAAAATGCCACCCAAGAAGAGTTTTTCCATACTTTCAATACACTGCACACCGAAGGCAAACAGATAGTACTCTCCTCTAATGTAGCGCCTCAGTCACTGCAGTTTATAGAACCTCGACTTATCTCCCGCTTTGAATGGGGCATTGTTTTACCTCTTGTGCCTCCTCATAAAAAAGAGATCGTAAAAATTTTGGAGCATAAAGCCTCAGCGTATCAATACCCAGTCTCTGCACGCACACTAGAGTTTTTAGCAGAGTCCTTTGCTACTAGCCCAAAATCAGCTGTCAAGGGATTAGAGGCTCTTATGCTCAGATCCCACATGAACAAAAGCGGCCAAAAAATTCACCTCCCTCTCAACGCTGTAAAAGGCCTCTTATCAGATCTCATCGAAAATGAAAAAGCAAAAGCTATTTCGACAGAACGCATCATTAAAACAGTGGCAGACCACTACGCACTTCCAACAGAAGAGCTTATTGGCAAGTCACAATCAAGAGAATGTGTTGTACCCCGCCAGCTTGCCATGTATCTATGTAGAGAGATGTTAAAAATTCCCTATATGCGAATAGGCGACCTCTTCCAGAGAGATCACTCTACAGTAATGTCTGCGATCCGCCAAGTCCACAAGCAGATGTCCACACCTGGGGGAAGCGACATCGCTCTTGCCTCAAGCAACATCCAGCGCAAACTTATCGACGAATAGCACAATAAAGCTGCCAGCACTCATACATATATATTTGATAACGAACAAAGAAACACTTTAATGTCAAGGGCCGGGTCTAGGGTGTTGATTTAAGCCCTTTTTCAAAGAATGGATTTTATGTAAAATTTTCCCTTGAGCTTTAGCTCTCTGGAGTTTCCAAGCGACAACGCCGCTGATACCGCAAAGCAACAGGGCGTATTTTTGGCAAAAAAAAGACGAATTCTTCACAATAATACTCTCTAATAATTCGTCAGAACTTAGAGAGATTAA
>JBGSSB010000126.1:0-4606 GCA_041737255.1 Chlamydiales bacterium
CTGTCATATAGACCCCCTGGGCCATAGTAACCTCCATGGTTGGTTACATACCCTTTAATCAGATTAATGATTTTTTTAGAGGGAGAAACCCGACATTTCTACTTTGCTAGAACCCGACATTTGAACTTTGCTCCTACATTATTTTATAAAGTTATTGAATAAAATTAGCCTTTCATGGTAGCATCTTGACTTTCTAATTACTGCTAGAGTACAAATAAATCAGCTTTGAGCAAATGTTACTCAATGCAACGCAAACCAAGGAGAATATTATGACAACAGGTTTAGAAGGAGCTTTATCAAGCATGAGCCTACAACAACAAGGCTATCCTCCTGTTTCTAATAGACAATCGCCCTCAAAAGCGCCAAACCAAGGTCAGCCTTTAACTGTTCGCGTGCTATCCCCGGGTGAGCAGCAAGAAGTTACAAGGCGCATTAACAATTTAAAAGCTGCAAACAGTAAAGTAGCAGCGGCAGAGCAAAAAATTGCTCGTGCACAGGCTAATCAGGTCGTAGCAAAAAGAGAGATTGCACAAGGAAGACGCCTTCAGCAAGAGGGAGATCGCCTCCAGCAAGAGGGAGATCGCCTTCAGCAAGAGGGTAGACGCCTCCAACAAGAGGGTAGAGCTGAGTCTGCCCAGGCGCGTGCAGGCATGGCTGCTATTGATGCTCAAGCTGTTCAAAATCTTGAAAAAATAGCGGATATGCTACTTAAAATGAAGGGAGCTCATCAGAAAAACCCTTCTGCTATGCAGAGAATCGATGTTCTTCGTAATAAAATTCTTCTTTACAAAGATAATCTGCCCGTAGATCCATCTACTAGGCAGCAACAGTCGGATGCCTTTAAACAGGAGGCCATTAGGCTTCTTCAGAGTCTGAAACCAGCAGCCAGTAAGTAAACCTCTAGAATAAATTGCCTCCTGGAATATATGGCTTTTAAAAAGCCTTCCAGGGGCATTTTTAAAGCCTGATGATGACCATTCTAATGAATTGCTTTTATCTGTAACTGATTGCCAGATGGTTACTAATACGCTAGATCAAACTAGGAGAATATTATGACGACAAGTACAACAGGTTTAGAAGGAGCTTTATCAAGCATGAGCCTGCAACCCGGCTACACTACACCATCAAAGGCACCAGCGCAAGGAAAGCCTTTAACTGTTCGCGTGCTATCCTCGGGGGAGCAGCAAGAAGTTTCGAGGCGCATTAACAATTTAAAAGCTGCAAATAGTAAAGTGGCAGCGGCAGATCAAAAAATTGCTCGCGCGCAGGCTGATCAAGCGGCAGCAAAGCGAGAAATCGAAGAAGGCAGGCGCCTCCAGCAAGAAGGTAGACGCCTCCAGCAAGAGGGGAGGGCAGAGTCTGAACAGGCGCGTGCAAACCTTGCTGCTATTGATACTCAAGTTGTCAAGAATCTTGAGCAGATTGCGGCATTTCTAGAGGCTAAAAAAGGGCAGCACCCTAGCGCTGCATCTATACAAAAAATTGATACGCTTAGAAACAAAATCCTCCACTATAAAGATAATTTACCTGCGACAGGAGCTGCTCGCACACAGCAGATGCAAGCTTTTAAGCAAGAAGCGATTTTATTGCTTCAAACCTTAAACGCTTCAGCTTCTAAGTAGATGTAAAAACTAGGTGGTGTAGCAGGTAGGTACAACTGTAACACCGCCTTTTTGCATAGTTGGGAAATTCCTTTGACTGCCCGTTGAGTACAAATAAACCAACATTGAGCAAATGTTATTCAATGCAACGTAAACCAAGGAGAATATTATGACAACAGGTTTAGAAGGAGCTTTATCAAGCATGAGCCTACAACAACAAGGCTATCCTCCTGTTTCTAATAGACAATCGCCCTCAAAAGCGCCAAACCAAGGTCAGCCTTTAACTGTTTGCGTGCTATCCCCAAGGGATTAGCAAGAAGTTACAAGGCGCATTAACAATTTAAAAGCTGCAAATAGTAAAGTAGCAGCGGCAGAGCAAACATGGCTGCCATTGATGTTCAAGCTGTTCAGAATCTTGAAAAAATAGCTGAAATGCTACTTAAAATGCAGGGTGCACATCAAAAAAAACCCTTCAGCGGTACTGAGAATAGATTCTTTTCGTAATAAAATCCTTCTGTATAAAGACAACCTACCCCGTGATCCAGCTGCAGGAAGCAACAATCAGATGCCTTTAAACAAGAAGCTGTCATGCTGCTTAAAAGTTTAAAATAGGCAGTTACAAAAGTAAACAGCTAGAATATGTTAGCCCCTGTAAGGAATGGTTTCCACCATACTTTCCAGGGGTCATTTTATGTTTGGGGCTGTGGCTTCTTACTGGCGCCTTTTAAATTTAATTTTAATTTACAAAAATGATGCTTCCGGACGGGTTTGTTGTGTGTTGGGGTGCTGAGGTTTCTGACTTAATTGGAGGGTATTTATGGGGCAGTGCTTTTGCAAGTGCTGCTCGTCCATAAAGATAAGTAAGTGTTGGAATTTCGGTAGATTGATAGCGTTTTATTGTAAGCGTAGCTGTTTCATTTTCGTTGTTGGGACTCAAAGGGGACAAAGTAGATAATATTAGGCCATTCGCATCCGCTCGCAGGATATAATCAATGCGAATATAATTATCGATCGACGTTAGCACAATATCCTCGTTTGGCTTGAAGCCTTTACCTGCGAAAAAGAAACTCCAAGGATTTTGCTCAAGTAGTACCACTGAAGCGTACGCACTATCTTCCCAGACATATTCAATTGGATCTGGGGTGATTATAGTGGCGATCTGTTTCTGCTTATCTTCGGAAACTAAAACCACAAAACTCTGCTCACCATTTAGAAATCCATGGGTGTAGTGGACAACTGCGCTTAAGTGTAATCCAGGAATTTTCCACCATAAATCACCCTCGCTATTAACAATAAATTCACCTAGGTATTGTTGTTGGTAATTTGCATTGAAATGATATCCATAATAGAGATCCCCTGGATGAAAGCCGTGAGGTTTTAATTTATGAGAAGTTGAACGAGAGCCGTCATGACTCGGAGTTTCAGTCTCTTTTTTTGTAATACTCAAATATGGTCCAGATGGTTCTGCAAGGAGATATTGTCAAATGTTGTGTTTCCAAAAAAGATTGCACCCTAATTTCTAGTTAATAATTAAGCTGTTTTTTCTTGAATTCCGACCTCCTCACCATTCTTAAATTGCACCCCTTGGATGATCTTCACCATATGTTTGTACCCACGTAGTTTTCTCCACCCTTTCTCGGCGGAAGTAACTAGTTTAAACACCATTGTCATCGTCGCCAATCTAGATCCACAACCTTTGGTTTGCCTCATTCTATGGCGAACCGTTGCAAAAGTAGATTCGATTGGATTTGTTGTTCGGATATGCACCCAGTGCTCTGCAGGGTAATCGTAAAATGTAAATAACCGGTCCTTGTCCTTTAGAAGACATTCACAAGCTTTAGGATACTTTGCTTCATAAATCCTTATGAAGGTCTCAAAGCTTGATATCCCATCTTCTTTTGTAGGAGCCATGTACATATCATGAATAAGTTTTTTTGCATGTTCCTGTGCAGCTGTTCCCATTTTATCTAAAACATTGGCTGTTTTGTGCACCCAGCATCTTTGATGCCTTGTTGAAGGAAAAACTTCTTCTATCGCAGCCCAAAAACCTAAAGCACCATCTCCTATAGCAAGTGAAGGCGGTTTTGATAATCCTTGGTGTTTTAAATCCTCTAACACTTCCTTCCAGGAGGCCGTGCTTTCTCTGTGGCCGTCGTAGACGGCCACTAACTCTTTGCTGCCATCAGGCAACGCTCCAATTATTACGAGCACACAAGGTCGGTCGTCCTGCAAGCGGACATTAAAATAAATACCATCCGCCCAGATATACACATAATGTTTCTCGCTCAAGTCGCGGTAGGCCCATTCTTTATATTCGTCATTCCAGCTCTCTTTTAACCGAACTATGTTCGTAGGTGAGAGGCCTTTTGCATTCTCACCTAAAATGGCTTCGAATACTTCAGAAAAATCACTTGTTGAAATTCCCTTGAGATACATTAAGGGTATAACCGTTTCGATACTCGGACTTCTACGCAAGTATGGTGGTAATATTGAGCTTATGAACTTTTTCTCGCTTTTTTTGTCTCTGACACGGGGCTGCTTAACACTAAGGTTACCAATGCCAGTCTGAATAAATCTCTCTGGCAAATAGCCATTTCTAACTACAGCTTTTGTGTTTTGCTCTGTTTTTTCAGAACTGAATCGCTCAAGGTATTCATTGATGTCGTTTTCTAGCGCTTGTTGAAGGAACTTGCGAGCGCCCTCTCTTGCTATCTCTTCCAAAACATTTTCGATAGTTTGTACATGATCTTTATCTGTGAAATTGACATACTCTTTCATGAGTTACCCTCTGTTATTTGTTTTTTGACGAAAACCTTACTGAGGGTACACTCTTTTTATTTCAAACACAACTTCTGATCATATCTCATTACACCATCTTTTACGATACAATCATTTGCGCTAACATAAGAGGTATCATCAGCAAATGCCACAAATGAACCATCAGATAAAAGTGCATTACCAAGTACAATAGGAGCAAACAGGCTAAAAATGTGCCCATCTACAAA
>JBGSSB010000004.1:0-7605 GCA_041737255.1 Chlamydiales bacterium
ATCTAAGCGATATGCACGGTATGAAGGGCTTGTGGCGACATTTGCGGTTCTAGTTGCATATGGCCAGTATGAAACATCCATAAATAGGGCATGTTGTTCCAGGGCTTCTTCTTTTTTAAGGAATGTTTTTATTTTTTCGTGTGATTCAGAGTCTAGTATGTCTGCAAATCTACCAAAGGTTAGCGTTCCGCCTGGGCCTGCGCTACAAAATTCTAAAAGTGGTTTATTTTGATCGAGGTTAATAATTTTGGCAAAAACATCAAAAGAATTAGGAGCTGCTTTGACGTCGAAAATTTTTTGATCAAATTGACTAAATAGCTTTGAGAAATCGTTGTCGTCTAAAACAATTTCCTTTTTGTGTTCATAAATCGCACGTTCCCAGATTTTGGTGATCCATTGCTCCCACTGGGTATTTTTAGGATTGGGTTGGAAGTTACCAGAAATGTGAGGTCCAATGCCTTTTTCTTCGCTGAGCACTTCGAGCAGTGGGACAATTCTATCAACGCCATATTTCTCTAAAAATTTTTGGCGATAATCTTCTAAAGCATAGAGTTTAGGGCGGATGACAGAGAGTTTCCAAAGCAATTCGGCTGCCTGCCCAAGGGAGGCTCCTATTAGTTTGGGGAGTTGAACTGCCGAGCCTTTATAGAATGAATCAACCTGAAGTAACGGCTGAGGACTAGATTTGTGGTCGGTTAACTGCTTTAATAGAATATCTTCTCCCTGTCCGACCAAAGATTGGTTGTATGTCTTGATGGATTGGAAGAGGTCAGCAAATGTAGGGTTCAGCAATTTAAGGTCATCATGTGCTGAAAAAAGTGATGGAAGAAGGGCTGGAATTAAAAACTGACTTGATAAAAGATCATTGATCAGTTTAAGACACTTGTTTGCATCAACATGAGGAACTAAATCGGTAACTTTTAGCAGAAGATCAGATACTTTTATGGGCTTACTTGCTAAATCAAATAGCATGCTTACCAGTTTTGAGGCTTTAATAGAGCCAGTTTTTTTACGTTCTGCATGCCCTGATTTTTCAAAAAAATAGGCAAGGTAAAGACTGTTGTTTTGGTGCCATGCAAGGGGATTGGATCTGACAGCAAGAGATGGGAGGTTTTGAAGGTTTTTATAAAGGGTTTCGACGGAGTCAAAAATAAACCCCAGGTCAGGCCGAGCTCTTTTGCCAACATTTTTTAATTCTACAGCCAATTGAGTGGTTTCATTCCAGATGCCTGTAGCAATGGGTGCAAAAAGACCAAAAGGAGTTGCGCGAGTGCTCATGCGCAGCGCATAGTTTAAAAGGCTAACAGCGCAGGCATGTATTTGGGATTTTTTTCTTATTGTACATGAGTAGGCAAGAGATGGTGAGGCTACTAAGATGGCTTCTCTAAATAATGGGTCATTGTCATAAAGAGCAAAGATAGCCTCTATCCATTCAGGTTTTGAAAGCAGGGCTTCATATTTTTGATAAGGCCAAATAGCAAACCGCACAAGAAAAAATGATGCAGGACAAAAAAGGGGATTATCCATAAATCATTAAAGGCAGAGGCCAGTTATTTTTGGTGTGTGAAAGGGGTAATAGTGAGAGTAGGGTGCCTGATACTCCTTCGAGAAATCCAGGAGTGGACATTTTTAGAAAGCGGGTGAATCGGACTTGTTCTGTATCATTGAATCCAAAGGGCAGTTTAGAGTCGTATAATGAAGTGATTTGCTTTTGTAAATCTAAGACATGTTGGGTTAGACTTTCTCCGCCTTCTTCTTCTGCCATCATTTTGGCAAGTAAGAGGATGCCTCCTAGGCCGTGACAAAGCGCAGGGTTGTATGCCTGCCACTCAGCAGAAGAGCGATTGAATAGCTGTAAAAAGGCTGTCATAGCAAAGTCTTTTAAGTCGGGCTTGCAAAGCGATTTTCCAGCAAGGTACAGAGCCCTTGAAATTCCAGGAACGCCATAACACCAACCATCGCGACTTGGTTCAGCAAGAGGTGGATGAAGGCCAGTTTCCTCTTCCCATGATATCTGATAGGGCCATCGGATCATGGTATCTTTTATAAACGACCATTCAGAAAGCCAGCCCGCAATTTTTTCAATGGCCTCTTTTTGTCCAGGAACTTCTACACCTTGAAGTAGGGCAATTGAAAGAAAACAGAGCACTCCGGCTATTCCATGAGCAAGCCCAAGGTTAAAATATCCATTCTGAGATGCAAAAAACTGACCACTGATCTTATCGGATGGCAAGTGCCATCCGGGAACTTTAGATCCGGCAACTGTGATTGTATTGCACAGGTTAACTAAAATTTTTACAATTTGATGAGAGAGTTTCTCGAATCGAGGTATGTGTAAATTTTTAAGAGCGTAGCCACCTAGGCCTGCGATTCCTTCAATTACGTCGTAGAGCATGGAATCAGTTGATCGCTGTGTATCAATAAGGTGACCAAGTGGCTTGAGATAAAATGAGTCTACTCGTTCAAAAATAAAATCATGAAGAGCTGTTCTCATCTTTTCATATCTTTTGCTGCCTTGTGCTGCGCAGTCGAGAGAAAAACAAATTCCCGCAGCTCCTGAAAACATAGAGAGCGAAGTTAACCCTTTTATCTCTAGATGTTCTTTGATGGCTAATACATATTTATGCACAACCTGCTCATACGAAGCGTCCTGAAACTGCATTGTTGCAAAAAGCAATAGGATTCCAGGATACCCTTCGGAAAGAGAAATGGGGTTCCAGTTAATCTCATTATCGAAAGCATTAGAGATCAGTTTAGGATCTTTCATGCTTTCGATTATCTCGAATGGGTTCATCTATTTGGATCGCAGCAATGAGATTGAGTGGGGCAACGTACAGAGCAGGCGTTGGTGCAATTGCCTGTACAAGGACCTGAGCCACATTGTCTTGTGCAGCCTTGTGTTGGATGCTGAATTGGTGTGTGCGGTTCAGATTTAATCACGAGATCTAAATCATAATCTAGTTCGTCCTCAATGGTGTTGCTTAAAGCTTTATGAGGCGATGTGCTGATAGGATCTTTGTCTGCACTTGTATTAATTGCTTTATTTTCAATTTTCATACAGCTGTTTCTCTTGTTGAAAGGGTTTGTTTCGTAAGTGAACCTGTTAATATTCTACGATGTTAAAGTATGCAGGCGATCTCTTTAAAAACAATAAGATTGTCTTAGGTAACATGAAAGGAATCAGGAGGGGTCTTGTTGCATAATTAACCGCCGAGGCACTGAGATCAGTGAGATGATTTGAGAAACTGAGGTCCAGTTCATACACATAGGTAACACTTTGGTTCATAGACATGGGTAACACTTTATAAAATATGCTATAGCTGTGTCCTTTTTATTGTCCCAAAGAACTTCGCACAAGCCTTTCAAGATCTGCCATCACATAGAATGGGACAGAAAGAATATGGCCATCTAAAGAAATGTTATACTCTGAAATGCGAACACCTAAGGCTATCTTTTTTTGCTCCATAAAGCTATGTAGAGAACGTAATGACCCGGTAGAACCAGCTTTTACTTCTATCGGCACTATTTTGGATTCGATAGTTTTGACAAAATCCACTTCAGCGGTACCAGCACTTTCACTTTCCCAAAACAAAAGCGGTAGATTTGAGTGGGGTTGGGCATTCGCTAATAGTTCTTGCCCAACAAACTGTTTGGCAAGCATTCCAGCATTGATCTGTAAAAGCTCCTTATCAAAGAATTCTTGTGCATTCACATTGAATGCCGTTTGAAGTAACCCAATATCAAGAAAAAGTAATTTAAAGCGGTGATCTCGAATATGGCTATGAAGCGGCAGACCACTTGCTGTAGTGGCAAATACCTGATTTATAAGACCTGCGTGGGCTAAAAGTTGGAGTGCTGGTTTTAAATCTCGAGATCTTGCATCTCTTTCAATGTGTGTGTATTTCAACATCTGTCCAACAAGAACCGGTGTTTTTTGGAAAATCATCTGCAAGTATTTATGTTGTACTTGAGTGGCATATTTACCAAAATCACTTTGGTATGCCTACAGTATCCTATCGTGGACTTTTTGTGCTTCTATGAATGAATTAGTTTCAACGTATGCCTGAACCGCTGCCGGCATACCGCCTACATAAAAATACTGACGAACCCATTTTAATAATTCGCTATGTTCTGTTGATGACAATGGCTCTTCTTGGGTTACAGAGGCAAGTCGGCCATATACTATAGGCGCGCATGCTTCTAAAAACTCACTGAATGAAAGAGGATGCAAATAGAGAAATTCTACTCTTCCTGCAGGAAATGAATAGCGATGATCATTTAATAAAAACTCTATAAGCGAACCGGCCGCTATTACGTGCAGTTCTGGCATGAGTTCTTTGAAATAACGAAGACTCACAAGTGCATCTGGACATTCTTGAATTTCATCAAAAAAGAGAAGCGTTTTTCCTGCTGTGATTTTTTGTTTGAGAAGAAGCTCAAGCTCCCGTATGATTTGACCCGGATCTCGCACGCCAAATGCATTCTTTAAGTGTGGATAGCGCTCGAAGTCCGCAACAACAAAATTTTCGAAATTTTTTTACCAAAATATTCGATTAAATAACTCTTCCCAACCTGCCTTGCCCCTCGCAATAAAAGAGGCAGGTGTTCTTTGCTATTTTTCCAAGCTATCAACTTCGGTTCAATCGAACGTTTCATAAGTGTTTTCCTACGTTTCACCCCCATTATAGCCAAAAAATGGCTATTTTTGGTGCCAATTTTAACCACTTAGTGGTGATTTTAGCTATCTCACTACTATAAAGGATATATAGTGATCCCCGTAGCAAATAGGCTCCTTTCACTGGGAATCGCACAATCGCAGAGTCCGGCACCTTTTACCTTTTACCTTTTATACCTTTTACCTTTTACAGCGCCCGTGTGTTTTTGAGATTTTAGATTATTTATACTTTGACAGGCATATTGAGAGGGGCATATCTTGGGTTTGGTTATGTACTATAATAAGGGAGGAGATATGTCACTTATAAATATACCAGTTGCAGGGGGTGTGTCGACTAGTTCTATGATAGAAACTAGTTATCACTCAGGGGAAAAGAAAGGCGTGAAAGCTGTTCAGGAACAGATGGAAAATCGCAATTCCATCGGCTGGGTAGTTGGTAGATTGCTGGGACGCTTTATTTTTGGAACGCTGGATGAGAATTATGAGTCTGTGGACCCAAAAGAGCTAAATACACGGACTATTACGAAAATCAATACCAGTGCTTTACCCTTTAAGGATGTTTATGAGTCGCTTTTTCCTCAGCAAGATCTAAACCTTTTTTATGCTGAGCTGGATCCTGGCGTGGACGATGCAATGGCTCTTAACCTATTGCTTGCTGCAGCAAAAAGCTCGAGCAATCCTAATATAGACAACAGGCTGATTTCATTGCAGGCAGTGGTTGCTTCAGTTGGAAATGCAGTCCTTTCCCAGACAGAGCAAAACGTGCTTGAATTGCTAGCGTTAGCCCAGCCTAAAGATGGTGTGGTATATGCAGGGGCAAGAGCTCCGCTTGCTATGCAAAATAACACTCAGGCTATTTTGCAGCTAGAAAAGCAAATTAACGCAACCCATCGATATGGCTATGATGGGCTTGAGGATGTAGGGGGTTGGCCAAATGTCACAGCGAGTGTGCAGGAAGGAGCTGGGTATTTAAAAATATGTGAGGCAGTTATTCAGGCAGCTCCTGGCAAGGCGATAACCCTTGTTTCTACGGCAGCGCTAACGGATTTAGCACAAGCTCTAGCAAGGCTAGCAGAGATCTATCCAGAGGGTGGTTTTGCAGGGAACATAAATGCTGTTATTATTAGGGGAGGGTGTGTGCATCCCGGGGTGGAATGTAATGCCCCGCCATTTTTACCAGATGATAAAAAAAACTCGGAGTTAAGTTTTTATTTCGATTCACCTTCGGCTCAGTATGTTTTTGCCTGCTGTCAAAAACATGGTATACCTATTGTGCTTTTACCTTTAAGCCTTACGCAGCAACCCGAACTGTTATGGACAAAAAATCAGGTAAAAATTCTTCAGGCCATTAACAACGATGTTGCCTCGCAGATGGCAAAGATAACACAAATAGTACCCTATCTTGATGCTCGTCGTTTTCCTGCCGGAACATATCCTATGCATGATTTATTCGCAGCAGCGGCCCTTTTGCGGCCTGAATTTTTTACTGCAGAAAAGGTAGCTATTTCTATAGGCGATCTTGGCGATATTACAGTAAATGCAACAGTTTCAGACGAAGAGAAAAACGTATATATTCTTAGCATGCCGCAAGATAAGCAGACGTCATTTTATGAGACTATTTTAAAAGAGTACGAAAATTTTAAGTGTGACGGGACGGCAACAGCGGATGGCTGTATCCCTCCTAACATGCTTGATTTTTACCTAAAGATTGGTATTCCCGTAGGTGTTGGAGTTATTGGGTTGGTCACGCTGCTTTCATTGTGTGTGTGGAGAAGTAAAAGAAATCAAAAAGCCCTTGCAGATGAAAAAACAAAGTTGCTTGAGGATAAATCAAGCCTTACGCAGGAAAATCAAACTCTAAAGGTTACGAATGATGGTCTACACTCAGTGGTAGTGGGATTATGGGGCGAATTGGGGGTTGAAGTTGAAGCTGGGGAGGATGAATAGCAGGGTGGTGAAAAATGTTGTTTATTCGTGCTTGTATTGATTGCTTTGTTTTTAATTTTCATCTCATTAGTTCTCTTGTTGCAAGGTTTTGTTTTACAAGAAGACTTTCAATAGAGTGAAGAATGCGCCCTGCTTTGTTCATCAAAGCAGGGCGTTTTGTTTACATTTGTTGTAACAGATGTGTGGCAAACTGAAGCCATGTAAGGCCACAAGCTTGCAAGGCATCTTTGTTGTTGAGATCGATTTTTCCTCGATCAAGGTAAAATAAGA
Organism: Chlamydiales bacterium; assembly: GCA_041737255.1. GTDB lineage: Bacteria > Chlamydiota > Chlamydiia > Chlamydiales > FEN-1388 > SZAS-7. The sequence continues at coordinate 6,893 of JBGSSB010000004.1, forward strand.
CATTACGCAGCGTTGTAATGCATGATTCCGACCGGAGGTGACTGATTGGATCAGTTGCTCCGGACCTATAGTGAGAAAAGCCATGCATGCCGCAGGTAGCTGCATGGATAACCCGCATGCGAGTGAAGCGCTTTATTTGCTCTTCAGTTGGTGTGCTTTCAAGATATAGCGTATAAAAAACTATGCCCTCTTGATATGTCATCACCTGAAAGTTACAAAAACATGCTACATCGTAATCTGGCTGGCCCCACCCTGCCATTTCCCAGTCTATAATGTAGAGCTTTTTGCCGTCATAAAGAAGGTTGCGGCCATGAAGATCGTTGTGTGTTACGACCTTTTGGGATTTGTCTATTGGCCAGGATAAAATTTCCTCTACTGTTTTTTGCTCAGTAGCAGGCAATGAATTTTTATCAATGCTTTGGACTGCTTCTTCAAAGAGAACTTGTTCAAACCGATCTGTGATCGTACTAGGATCTGGTTTAAGCTTTTTTAACGAGCGGAGGTGCTCCGCCATTTTTGTTAATAAATCGGGCGATGCTAGAAAAAGCCCTGGGCTAAATTCAGAGGGGAGGATGTTATCTATCTTGTTCATGATAAGCAATCCAGTTTCTGCATTGGCATAGCACAGTTTTGGGCATATGCCAGCGTTATTTGCTTCTACAACAATAGCGACCTCTTGTGGTACGCCTTTTGGGCCGTAAACTCCACCTGTG
>JBGSSB010000016.1:0-21955 GCA_041737255.1 Chlamydiales bacterium
TAACGATTCAAACGATGAAACGATCAAAACGATAGAAATATAAAAAACAAAACAGGCATCAGTTCCCAAAAATGAGCGATTTTTTTGAATTTTCATCGTTATTATCGTTATTATCGTTCTATCGTTTGAATCGTTGAGAGCTTAAGTGAACGGTATTGGGGCTGAGTCAGCTAAAAAAAGGCAAAAGCTCTAGTAGTGCCTTCACTACACAAGCCACGTGACTAATTCTTCGATCTCATTTTCGAGCGCCAACTCAAGCAAAAGCTCTTTGGTGGGATTTTCGGATGTTAACAGCTGCACAAGCATAACACTATCTGCTGCAAGGGCAACATCAAGCGGGGTTTGCCCTTTGCTATTCAGGGCACTTGTATCAGCACCCATCTCTAGCAATGCTGCAAGAGGAACATATTTATGGGGCTGGTGATCCAAAACCCCAACTATAACTTCATGCAATGGAGAATTGTTTGAGCCTTCAGTTGTAATTGAAATTGCACGCGGGTTTTCCCGAAGAAATCTAATGGTTTTCTCATAGGCTAATGAGGGAGCTTTTACTATCTCAGCATATAAGGCCACTCCTTTACGCTCAAGAGAGGCTCTGATAGCACTTTCAGGCACATCTAAAACAGCATTGTTATCATTCGCTATAGACCCCACAGACTCATCAGGATGGCTGTCGAGCACTACGAAGTCATGTAGCGTGTAAGAATCCTCTCGTCCATCCAAAAATGTAAAGGCTTCAAACTGATTGGCAATAGCTTCTTCATCAGATGACAATGACGGAGAATACCCTCTTCTTACAGGTTCCATAAATCTTATTTCCTAGTCTCTTTATAATTTTTCACTGCTTCATATCTGGAGCAGCCAACTAAATGATCATTTACAAGCCCTGTAGCTTGCATGTATGCATACATCACTGTAGGTCCTACAAAAGAAAAGCCCCGTGCTTTTAGGTCTTTACTAAGCGCCTTTGACTCTTTTGTTTCACTAGATATCTCTGCCATACTATGAAAAGCATTTTGTATTGGTTTACCCCCTACAAATTGCCATACGTAGGCATCAAAGCTTCCAAACTCTTGCTGAATGGCAAGAAAATGGCGAGCATTATTTATAGCAGAGGTAATCTTTAACCTATTTCGGATAATGCCAACATCTTGCATGAGCTCTTCAATTTTTGCATCGTCATATAACATGACTTTTTCTGGATCAAATTGACTAAATGCCCGAGCATACCCCGCCCGTCTCTTAAGAATCGTAATCCAGCTTAGTCCTGCTTGCGCCGCCTCTAAAATTAAAAATTCAAAATGTGTTTTATCACAATGTACAGGGACGCCCCACTCTTCATCATGATAGCACTCATACAGGTCATTTCCAACGTCTGCCCAGGGACATCTCATATACGCATTTATCCTTCTCATTTTGATTAAGCAATGCTATAATGATTCCTAGTAAAAAACCATAGGTTACTGCTTTCACTGATTCACCTATCATACAAATACTTGAACTCTCAAAACACTACTCATCCAACGGCAAAAGAGTAGATGCACTCCATGACGTAAACTTAACAGTTGAAAAGGGCGACGTTTTTGGCATTATTGGACAAAGCGGCGCCGGAAAATCTACCCTCATTCGCTGCCTTGCAACGCTTGAAAAGCCAAGTAGCGGCCAAATCCTCATGGATGGCTGCGACACGGTAACAATGGCAAATAAGGCCCTCCGATGCTGCCGCAGAAAAATTGGAATGATCTTCCAACACTTCAACCTCTTATCATCGAGAACCGTTGCCGAAAATATTGGCTACCCCCTTGAAGTGCATGGAATGACAGGCCCCGAGCGTCAAAAGCGAATTGATGAAATGCTGCAACTTGTCAATTTGGAATCTAAGCGAAACGCCTACCCTGCACAGCTCAGTGGCGGACAAAAACAACGTGTAGGCATAGCAAGAGCCTTGGCCACTCACCCAGATGTTCTTTTGTGTGATGAGGCCACTTCGGCACTCGACCCAAAAACCACTCGCGACATTTTAGCCCTACTTAAAAAACTCAACCGCGATCTCGGACTTACTATAGTGCTGATCACACATGAGATGGATGTCGTAAAACAGCTGTGCAACAAGGTTGCTGTTGTCCACCAAGGAAAAATTGTTGAATCAGGCCCACTTCTTGAAATTTTTGCCTCCCCTCAACATGCCACAACAAAAGAGTTTTTACAGCACACAACACACGAGCTACCAGCAGCTCTTTTCAAACGATCACCAGGCTCAGGAACTCTACTGAGACTCTCGTTTAAAGGAAAAGAGGCCGGACAGCCACTTATCAGCCAGATGATTAAACAGCACGACGTAGATGTAAACATTTTATATGGCTGGGTAGAGTCTCTTCAGGATGTACTTATAGGCAATTTAGTGCTTGATATTGCAGGACCAGAGACTGCCCAAAAAGCCTCTCTTGCCTTTTTAAAGCAGCATCACGTCCACTACGAGGTACTGTAATATGGAAGAAAAATTTGCTTTAGCAATGCAGCTTTTACCCCCCGAGCTTTTAAACACCCTGTACATGGTGCTGACATCTTGTTTTTTTGCCTGCCTCTTTGGTCTTCCCCTTGGAGTGCTTTTAACCATTACCTCCAGCGGACACATAAAAGAAACACCATGGCTCTATAAATTACTAGACACGCTCGTTAATGTCGGTCGCTCGTTTCCTTTTGCTATTTTACTTGTTGCAATTATCCCCTTTACTCGCCTTCTTGTAGGCACAAGCCTTGGCACAACTGCATCTATTGTCCCCTTGACTATTGCGGCAATTCCCTACGTTGCGCGCCTTGTTGAAACATCGCTGCGCGAGACAAATAAAGAAATTATAGAAGCTGCACGAGTAATGGGCTCATCAACCTGGCAAATCATCACTAAAGTTCTTGTTATAGAACAGATGCCAGCGCTTATTCAGGGACTAACCCTAACACTCATAAATCTTATAGGCTATAGCGCCATGGCCGGCATGGTGGGCGGCGGAGGGCTTGGCAAGGTGGCTATTCAGTATGGCTACAACCGCTTTGACATGTTTATCATGTCGAGCACGGTTATTTTGATGATTGCTCTTGTACAGCTCACGCAGTGGGGCGGCAACAAGTTAGCTATGAACATTTACAAAAAAAGAGGCATTCTCGATCGATGAAAAATTTTATTAAAACTGCACTTTTTTTCTGCCTACTCCTCCTAACTACCAGCTGCTCAAAACATGATAAAACACTAAAAGTTGCAGCAACTTCTATTCCCCATTCAGAAATGCTAAACTTTATAAAGCCCGACCTAGAAAGCCAAGGCATAGAGCTTGATGTCCTAGTGGTAGATGACTACAACATACCCAATCGAGCCCTTGCAGATGGCGAAGTAGATGCCAACTTTTTTCAGCACAAACCCTACCTTGAGTCACAAGTTGAACTTTTTGACTACCCCATCACCACTCTTGCAAACATCCATATAGAACCCATGGGCATCTACTCAAAAAAAATAAAAGACATCAACGACCTGGCAGATAAAGCTATTATTTCACTTCCCAACGATCCAACCAATGAAGCAAGAGCCCTAGCGCTTTTACATCACAGCAACGTCATCACGCTCGATAACCTCAACAACTACCAAGCTACAGTACTCAACATCACCAACAATCCCAAAAACATTACCTTTGTTGAGATGGAAGCGGCCATGCTGCCCCGCACCCTTCAAGATGTCGACGCTAGCATCATAAACGCAAATTTTGCCCTGCAGGTTGATCTAAAGCCTCTGGTAGATGCTCTTGTGCTAGAAGACAACACCTCAAACTTTGTAAATGTGATAGCCATTCGTACAGGCGATGAAAACCGCCCCGAACTTATCGCCCTAAAAAAAGCTATGACATCAGAAAAAATGCGTGCCCATATTTTGGAAAAATACAAAGGCTCCATTATTCCTGCGTTCTAGCCATTTTCATAAAAAATAAAGAAAATTTATTGCAGCTTTATCGCTATCTAAACAACGCCAGAGCGCCCACCATCTACCCGGAAGTTAGATGCAGTGATATAGCCGGCACGCTCAGAACAAAGAAAGACGACCAAAGCCGCAACCTCATCTGGCCTACCAAACCTGCCTATAAGCGTGGGTAAAACTTCTTTTGCTGCACGGCGTTCAACTTCTTTCCACTCTTGGTTCCATTTACGCTCAGCAGCTATTTTGATAAACATCTCCTTAACGCCAGGGGTCACTATTGGCCCAGGAGATACAGTATTAACGGTAATTCCAGTACCACTGAGTTCTTTTGCTAAACTTACGCTCATACTTATATTAGCGGCCTTTGAGGCAGCATAATCTGGGTTAGAGGGACTTGGGCTTATTCCGGCGACGCTTCCAATCTGGATAATTCTTCCCCACCCAGTTTTTCTCATCTGAGGCATAACCCAGTTTATCATACGTACCATAGAAACAACGTTCACGTTATATAGGCTGAGCCAGTCAGCAGGACGTGTATTGCTCCAATCGCGAACAGGGAAAGCCCCTGCATTATTAATCAAAATATCGATACCACCAAAAGCACTTATGGCATCGTGCGCCACGCGCTCAGAGGCATCATCAAGTGAAAGGTCGCCTCGCACACCTATGGCTTTTGCGCCAGTAGAGGTAATTTCTTGTACAACCCGGTCTATTTCTTGCTTGTTTCTTCCATGGACGACTACTGATACGCCTTCATTTGCCAGTTCTTTAGCAATAGCCTCACCGATTCCTGCACTACTTCCAGTTACTAATGCTTTTTTCCCGCGCAATTCAAGTTCCATAGTGTCCCCATAGTGTAAAACTTTCTTATGGGGAAAAGTAGATATTAATTCAAATATCTTTTTGGGCTTTTTGCCAGTGCTTTAATATTTCCAAAATTCGCACCTTTGTACTCTCTACAACAACGGTAAGACCCGGCTTTATCCCTGTTTCTGACAACTCAAAGGCTCGCATAGTATTACATATACGCCCATCAAGACGAACGCCAATGCCTTTTATGCCAGACATATTACCCCAGTCGCCAAACATCTGCAGCGTCATTTCACACGCTGTGATAAGAAAAATCACCTGTTTATCAGGGTTAGCTTCTATGATTTCAAATATTTTTTTGGCTATATAGTGAATGGTAGGTATGAAAAGAGGCACCGTCCGCTCTTCAGGAAGCGCATTAACACATTTACCAATAAAACACTGGCGACAAACAGGATGCTCCGGATCGTGAATGCAGGCGTCAGTAAAACGACCCGATGGACACTCATGGGGCTTTTCACAATAAGAAAAGCCTACCACTAACAATGCATCAGGCAGATCTAGCAGCTTTTTAAACTCCTCTACATTTTTTATGCCATAAAGAAAAAAATCATCATCACGCAAAAAAGGCTTTGGCTTCCAAAGAGATTTTATATAGCGAAGAGCGTATTTAAAAGGAGATTTTAACACATGACGAAGAACAGCGAAATTTTCATCCTTTTCCACCATCCACTTAAGACTTTTCCATTTAAGGTTTTTAGCCGTATCCTTAGTCATTCCAGGCATATTTGGAAGAGTTTTTAGCACTTTTAAAGGATTTTCTTTTTCTTTTATAGCAGCGCCTTCATCCCACACTTTTTCAGCTTCTTCCCACCCTTCAACCTGTTGCCAAAGTCGCTTGTTTGTCATTTTGTTCTCCTGTGATATGCTATTATCTATGGAAGAGCCCCTTACTTACAACATTGATCATGCCCTGTCGCTACGCTTTCGTACGCCAGTACTTACTATTTCACGGCCGCAAAGTGCAGACCCCTCACTTTTATCCTCCCTAATGGAGGATGAACAAGCATGGCAAAAGCGTGAAGCTAAAGTTGAGAGGTTAAATAAAAATATACACTACCCCTATTTTCGCCTTCGCCCACTTCACTCCTATGAGCTCTTACAAAAACTCAGTTTAACACAAAAACTACAACTCAAAGGCACGCGAGTTGTTAGCGATTTTTTTTCTCGCCTCAACCTTGAATACCTCATTGAGCCGCATGAAAAAACCTATCTCGTTCATGCTCTACTCGGCAATAAAGCTCTTAATGAATATGACCTCATTTTACAGGGCTCTCCCCACATTGCCATTAGTGGATCAAACATACGTTTTACAGACCCTAATGTTGCCTGGCAAGATCTTGCCCCCTTTTTAGATGGGCCAAAAAGCATGAGTAAACAAGAGTACCTCCAATTTAAAAAAGATACCGCCCCAGAGGCTCTTATTGAACTAGAATCTGAAGCAATAGAAGATGAACCTACAACCCAAAAAATTTTGCAGCTTACAGATGCCACATGCTCATTTGCAAAGCTTACAAACATAACCGCATCGCATGAACAGGAACTTGCAAAAGCAGGCTTTAGCAAAAAAAACCTCGGCCCATCAAACTTCTACTGTCCCACAGATAAGTCCCTAGACGCTGTTGCAGGCCTGATAAAAGAAGGATGGAAGGTTATTGACTCTGCAGGCAGTGAGCTTATCTCCATCACAAACTCAAATGTTATTGTTACCACAGCCTATCAAGTAGATGGAACCGTTCTTTTTGGCCCTAAAAAGGCAAATCTTGTAGATGTAGCAAACTGCGCACAACAAAATGGACGATTTATACCTCTTGGAGATGGCAAAAGTGGCCTACTTTGTTTTAGTGAACATAAAGAGCTAAAAGAGCTTCTTACTCAAGTGGAGCTACTTCCAAGTGGTCTAAAACTTGCCAAGGCAAATATTGCTTGCCTTGCACCTTTGGCACAAAGAAATAGTCTAGAGTGCACAGATACCACCTTAGGAGATAGGCTAAGAGCCTGTTTTGACTCATCACAACTCGCCCAAAGACTCCCCTCAAATGAGTTTTCAGGAACCTTGCGACCCTATCAACAAGAGGGACTAAACTGGCTTACAGCATTGTATGAAAGCGGTTTAAATGGTCTTTTAGCAGATGAAATGGGGCTCGGAAAAACCGTACAGGTACTTGCTTTTTTATCTCACACTCCAGCCACAACTCTCATCGTAGTTCCAACATCGCTTCTGTATAACTGGAAGCGCGAAATTGACCACTTTTTGCCCCACAAAAGCCAGCTGGTGTATCACGGGGCAGAACGAAACCCTCAAAAGCTCGATACCTGCGACATTATAATCACCTCATATGGAACACTCCGCAGTGATATTGCCCACTTTACAAAACATGCGTTTGAGTGCATTATTTTAGATGAAGCCCAGGCTATAAAAAACAGCACCACGCTTACTTCTCAAAGTGTTTTGCAGCTAAACGGACGCTTTAGACTATCGCTTACAGGAACTCCTGTGGAAAACTCACTTTCTGAGCTTATCTGCCACTACAACTTTTTAGAACCTGGTCTTTTAAAAAACGCTTTAGAAACACCCCTTAGCCTGTTACGCAAAAAAATTGCCCCCTTTCTTTTACGACGAAAAAAATGTGATGTCGCTCGCGATTTACCGGAAAAAATTGACGAGGTTGTATTTGTAACAATGACAGATGAACAGCAACTACTCTACGATAGGTTTATAGGGCACCTAAAAGCGGGACTTCTAAAAAAAGTTGCCCTGGATGGCCAAAAAGCCCACCGCATGGAAATTTTTGAGGCTCTTTTACGCCTTAGGCAAATTGCCTGCCACCCTAGCTTGATGCCTCAAGCAATTCAAGCCCTAGTGCCAGAGGCGACGACATCAGCAAAGTTTGACCTAGTACTACAAGACCTTGAAACACTCATTGCTGAAGGCAAAAAGATACTCCTCTTTAGCCAATTTACAACCATACTTCACCTCTTTGCAAAAGAGGCTGAAAAAAGAGGCTGGCCCCATTTGTTACTAGAAGGCCAAACGAGCAACAGACAAGCCCTAGTAGATACCTTTCAAAACGACCCAAATTACCCACTTTTCTTAATCAGCCTCAAAGCCGGAGGGGTGGGGCTAAACCTCACTGCAGCCGACTACGTATTGCTCTACGACCCCTGGTGGAACAAAGCACAAGAAGCCCAAGCCATCGACCGAGCCCACCGTATAGGGCGAAAAGAGACCGTGTTTAGTAAACGCTACTACGTACAAGGATCGATAGAAGAAAAAATTTTGGCGCTGCAAGAAAAAAAGGCTGAGCTTGCCGAAGCTCTTTTTGAAGAAAACGGGGCCACGAACTTGACACTTGATGACTTGCAATCATTAATCGACTAAAAAAGTTGCAATATGCCCATTTTGGAAAAACTCGTTAAAACACTCGGAGGATTTACACATGTGCTCATCTATTTTTTCTTGTTGCAGAGGATGCTCTAGATACACTTCACTTTCCGATGAAGCAGCGCAACCTACAGATGCTACCCGAGCATCTCGCTGGAAAACTGCTAAAAAAATCGCCCTTGCTGTTGCAGGAGTCTTCTTTTGTGCGACAGTGATAACAGCAGCTATTATTGTTAATCAGACTAGTGCTCCATACCATACAAACGTTGAGCTTGAGATTGCTGGGGGGTTAATGGCAACAGCCATTGTGAGCTCAGCCATTGCCTATATTGCAGAAAGAAGAGAAGCTGCCGTGCGTCTGATTGCAATATAGTTTAGCCGAGCTCTCTACCTCTAAGCTGCCACTGATGTAACAAGGAGTCCTATACAGAGCACAAACCCCACAACAGGCACCCATGAAGGATAGGAAACAAGATCTGCTCGAGGCTCCCTTTTCTTTAAAATAATAAGAGACAGGTTTACAAAGGAAAAAACAAGCAAGATTATAAAACTTGTAGCCTTTGCTAAAGTAATTAAGGGAAATCCAAGAGCAAAGATTAAGACGGCGATAGCAACTACAGCTGTTGCAAGGGCTGGCGTTTGTGTACGCTCGTTCACATGCCCCAGGCAGCTAAAGGCAAAGCCCTGCATTGCCATTCCGTAGGCAACTCGTGAGGCCATGATAATTTGAACAAGAGCACCATTGACAACAGCAAATAGGCTGATTAGCCCAATAATCGTAGGAGACATCGCAGCTTCTCGGGTAATAATAAGAGCCAGAGGAGCATCGCTTGCAGCAAGATCGCTAAGCGGAATCGCCAAAACCGCAACTACCCCTACAAGCAAATAAAGAAGCGTTGATATACCCAAGGCAAGAAAAATACCTCGTGGCAGGTTTTTTTCGGGCTCTTTTACTTCTTCGGCAATATTAACCATATCTTCAAACCCGATATAGGCATAAAAAGCTAAAAAGCCCCCTAAGGCGATCCCGGAAAAATTCTCAAGGCTTAAAGATGGAATCAATTCATCGATTCTATCAGGCAAAGTTAGCAAGCTATGACGGCCCACCCATAGCACCAGCAGCAAACCAAAGACCTCTAACAGAGTTATAACTGTAACAACAGCAATAGATTCCCCTATCCCCCAAAATGCCAGTAAGCCTAAGGCTCCAATAAGCAAGGTCATGGCTAGCCAAGGCTCTATCTGCACAAAAATATTGAGATACCCTACAAATCCATTGGCTATAGTGGCAGCAGAAACTACTCCAGTAAAAATAATAAGCCACCCTATACCGCTTGCTACCCACCGCTTTTTTACCGCCGCATAAACATAGGCGGCCTCTCCTGCACTCTTAGGCAATCGGGCAGAAAGCTCAGCGTAAGAAACGGCGGTAAAGCCAGCAATAATTGCTGCTAAAAGAAAAGAAATAGGAGCAAAAAGTCCCGCTAGGCCAGCAACCTTACCCACTAAAACATAGATACCAGCTCCTAGGATAGTACCTAGACCATAGCAGGCAAGAAAAGGTAAAGAAATAGTGCGTTTTAAAGTAGTCATTTGTACTGCATACTAGCTCTTTCACTATTATGCACAATACAATTTTGTAAAATAGGGAGTAGGGACGTAAAAAAATGGAGCCTATAGCTTTAAACTAAAGGCCCCTAAAACAAACCAACTACTCAAAAGGCGGCGCGTCTTCACGTGTAGGCGCTTTTTGCTTTTCTTCTTCGAAAAGTTCTTTTGCTGCCTGCTTTACAGTGGAAAGACCATCTGAAAAGCCTACAGCTCTCAAAAGCTTATCTACATAATGCAGCTCTGTTGAGAGTTGGTCATTTTCAAACTCGAGGTATGCAATTCTTTCTAGAATCTTCTTCATATGCATAGCGAACCTCCTCGGCTTACGCCGGTTGGATTAGTGGCCTCCTCCTTATGGAAGGTACGGCCGACGAAGATCAATGCCTCATCTATCCAACCCCCATTATCCATTAACACCTTTATTATACAACATTTTATTTAAATTGTTAATAACTAGTTAATTACCTGTAAACAAAGTAAAAAAATAATACTTTTATCCCGGCCTTTTTATTAAATATAGAACAAAAATCAGCCACATTTGACTAAAAGAGAGAAAAGAGCACAAATAGCTAAAAATTTACCTCAATTCCCCAGAGAGAACCCTTTTTTTCGCAATAAAATGCCCTTTTTGTACATTTTTTACTGGCACTAATTATTCCAATAGGCTACACCGCAACAGAAACAAATATTCCAACGCAACAGGAGCAACACACCATGGTATCATCAGTTCCACCAAACAACGACCCAACATCTCTGCAAACAAATGAAAACACTACAAAAAAGCCGCGCTCTAAAAAGCTTCAAGCCGTAAGTAAACTAGGCAGCGACACTATCAAAGCACGCGCCAATAAAAAAGAAATGCCACAGGATGTTAGTAACATTCCTCCTGTATCTCGTAAAGGCAAAGCCCTTTCTAAAAAAGTTACACAAACAATCGTTGCTCCCCCGGAGCCAAAAAAAGACTCTACTCGCTACTACCCAACATTTATCACATTACTAAAACCTGTTCCTGAGGGTATTTTAGGTGAAGTACTTCCGCAGATTTCCAATGACAAAAAATTGGCACCCTATCTTTCAGATATTCTCATTGAACTCGGCTGTGATACAGAGAAAAAGATCATCGAAAAAAGTGTTCAGTGGCTCAACACACGCCCCACCAAACTTGGAACGCTTGCACTCGTCCAACAATGGCCCGATGAGGATGCCTCAGGAAAGATGGATCTTTTGCAATTCATCCACTATTTTGGACAAGACCAGCCGAAAATGGAATCCAAGTTTAAAGAAATATTATCAGAAGCAGGAACAGCCGTGTACGACAAGCTCTACGCCGCACACATGGAATTAGCTTCTGCCTAAAATTATTTAGCTTATTTAGAATTGGGTTGACGCAGTTCTAAGTAGGCTATTTTTTTGCTCTCTAAAAACCCAATTAACGACTTTGCTTTTTGATTTTTATAAAGAAGCATATTATTAAAAGTGACGATCTCATCGTGTGGCCAAAGGGTATAGGCCTTTTGTCTGCGGTCATGTTCAATATGCGTCAACTGCTCCTCTTGATCTTCTAGATTTTGAGCCACAAGCTGCACGGCACCAATTGCTGCAGGCCCAATTTGCAGTTGCTCTATACGTTCAACAAGCCGCCCAATGATCTCTAAAGATGCCTTGTCTTGCCCTTTTTGTTTACTCTTACGAGCTTCTTCTAAATGAGCTTTGGCATCGACTAAAAGCTGGTCTTGAGGGGGTCTTTCAGGAGGTTGAACTTCAGCTCCTGGATCTTTGGGAAGCCATGCCTCAAGTATATCAATATTTACTTTGCAAGTATTGGCAGCATTTTTATGCATCTCATCGTACTCGGCGCGCATAATCTTTAGCCCATCAACTGCTACTTTTACGATTGCCACTAACTCTGGTTTACGCACCGGCGTCCATGCTTTTACAAAAAACCGAAAATTAGCTTCTAAAAAATAAAGATCGTCATTACCCACACCATCTTTTAGTCGCTTCAAACCTTGCCCCGTTTCCTCTGCATCAAAATAAAACCAATTATCACATACAGCAGGCTTTGCATGTTCGTAACACTTAAGAGTGCGCAACGCAAGCATGCCTAGTGTTGAAATTGGATCGAGTATCTGTTCATTTTTCGGAGTTCCCCAAAGTGGCGCTACAAGCCCAGATAATGCAGCTATCATAAATTTATTCCTTTATTTATACGAGACTCTAGTTTTATTAATAATTTTTTTATATTTATACCCTTGTTAAAACCGCACATCGATGCATCGTTTGCAATCACACGATGGCAAGGAATAACAAGAGGGACCGGATTTTTAGAACAGGCCTGCCCCACAGCGCGCGAGGCTTTTGCATTCCCCACTAAACTAGCAAGCTCCCCATAGCTAATTGTAGAGGCAAACGGTATCTGCCCCATTGCATTATGCACTTTTTGGGCAAAAGATGTCTTTGGCAAGAGCACACATAAAGGCTTGTGGTTGCCAAAAAAATACTGCGTAAGCCAATCAACAGTTTGCTTTTGATTATATTGCGATCCTTCAACAAAAAGTGTTCCTTCACCCAATTCAATATCAACTGATGTAAGCCAATCCCCCTGCCAAAAAAAGCGTAAATGAAGTGGAGCATAAGCTACAAGTGAAGATGGCGCACATTTAGCTAACGATATTTGCATAAGGGCTAAACTTCTAGGGTTCTTGTAAGTTTTTCGATAGGATCTAGCGCAACAAGCTCTTGTGAGCTCATCACTCCAAGATCTTCAAAACGACGAGCAGATGTTAACACACGCCCCTCAAAGCTCCCTACAGTTTTATTATAGGCATCAACTGAGGCATCTATTGCCTTTTTAAGACGTCCAAAATGTTCACACATGGTCCCCAAACGCTCATGAAGGGCTTTGCCAAGCTCGCAAATTTTTTGTGTCTGCTCATGCATGACCTCTTCACGCCAGCCAAGGGCCACCGCACGAAGAAGCGCAATCAGTGTTGTAGGTGTCGCCATAAGCACCCTTTTGCCTGCGCCATATTCAATTAATTGAGGATCGGCCTCTAGCGCGGCACCAAAAAAGGACTCCCCTGGCAAAAAGAGCACCACAAACTCTGGAGTTTGTGCAAAGCTTTCCCAATAAGCTTTTTCACTTAGATCAGAGAGGTGTTTTTTTACCTGCTTTGCATGCTCTTTAAATTTAAGGGCCTTCAACTCCTCAGTGGGAGCATCTATTGCTTCCAAATAGGCCTGTAACGGCGCTTTGGCATCAATCACAAGCACTCGCTCATTTGGCAGCTTTATTATAAGATCTGGCCTGTGCTTACCTTCGCCACTTGACACTGTATGCTGTGTGACAAAATCACAGTATTCCACCATGCCGGCAAGTTCAACTACGCGCTTAAGCTGCATCTCTCCCCATTGACCGCGAACATTAGAAGATCTCAAAGAGCGCGACAGTTTATTAGTTTCAACATGAAGATGATTTTGAGCGATATTGAGGTTTTTGAGGGTTTCTGTAACAGAGGCATATGCAGAGATGCGCGTCTTTTCAAGTTCTTGGATTTTATTGTCTACCTTGTCAAGAGACTCTCTTAAAGGCTTTACAACGTCGGTAATTACTTGCTGTTTTTGCACCCACTCTTGGCGAATATCTGTAGAATATTTTTCAAAGGTTGATTTTGCAACATCAAAAAATGCTGTCTGTTGAGAGCGCAAAGTATCAGATGCCAAAGCTTTGAATGAATCCTTCATCACATCCTGTGCCTGAAGAATAAGCTGCATTTTTTCTTGTTCCTGCTTTTTTTCTTCTTCAAGGCGAACGCGAGTTTGAGCAAGTTCTATGCGACTGTGAGTTAGCGCATCGGAAAGCGCCCAGGTGCGGTAAGCAAAAAAGGATCCAACCACAAAAAAAACAGCTGACAATGCTTCAAACATGAACGCTCCTAAGGTGAGCAATAGATTTTAGCTATCTTCACACTTTAGGAACATGGTGAAATACTTCTTACTAGCAAGCGTAAGATTCACTAATAAGTGTACTATTTATTTATATTAAGAATCGCACATCGCAGGCCCCGCCCCCTTTTGTGCAGACCAAAGCGTAAAAGTGGTTTATTTTTAGAGCATGAAAAGATTAATTGACTATCATTTACAGACCTGGAAAGAAGATGCAAGACAGGTAGGTAAAACCTTTGTAGTAAGACACCTTGGCAAATCTTTTAATTCTGTAGTCGAAGTAAAAAGTGGACATGGGACAACACTAAGAAGTATGCATCAGTTTTTGGCAGATCATTCTCACACACCATGCGGTGTGCGTTTTTGGGCCAACCAGCCTTCGCATATGGAAAAGCTTGATTCGTTACCACTTTATGCAGCAGTTCTTTTTGCCCACACAGACCAAGTACAAGCTCTTCAAAAGCTGATCTAATTTTTGTGTAAAAAGAGCCAGAGAAGCATTAAGCTAGAAGATTCTCCCTGGCTCGATCTAAGCATATAATCCAGCTTAGATAATCCCAAAATAACGAGCTGTACCAAGCGCTGTAGCCGCCCAAATACCAACAACACAAGCTGCAGCAGCTTTATTTTTAGGCAATTTCTCACCCTCAATATCTACTTTAGCGCGAGCATCATCCATCACTTCTTTAGGAATAAGCTTTATAGAAAGCATAATTCCGGCAGGGACAATAAGTAAATCATCAAGCTGGCCTAAAATTGGTATAAAATCGGGAATAAGGTCGATAGGCGAAAGAGCATAGGCAATAGTCCCCACAGCTATAACTTTAGCCAATGTTGGGCAGCGAGGATCGTGGTAGGCATGATTCAGCACAATAATTTCGCGCTTGAGTGTTTTTGCCCATTTTTTGACACTTGTATAGGCCTGAGTAACACAAGAAGGACTAGAAACAGCATTTGGAACTGACATATTATTATCCTTATTAATAGTTTGTTTCAGAAAATTATACAAATAAATAACAATTAATGCAATTTTATTTTAAAAACAGAAAGTAGTAACTTTTACACCACCCTCTACCTCTATTAATAAACAGAAGCGCCCCTTCCCGCCATTGCTGTTTCACTCTTTTACTCTGAGAGCCTTGGCTCAAAATGGTCTATTACGCTATAAGATTAGGAAAATACTGTGAGTACTCCACTTTGAAGACATTTAAAAGAAATGCTGTATGGCTAGTGCCGCTCTTTTTACTTACACTACTCACGCCATTTAGCGCCTCTTTAGACCTTTTTATAACTAAAATGACATTTTATAGAGGCTGGTCATTAGCTGAACCTCAAGAATTTGGCTTTTACACAACTCCCTTTTTTGATTTCATTTATCTCTATGGCGCCATGCCTGCTGCACTTACCGCTGGGATTGCATTTTTTTGCCTTATCGCATCAAAGTGGAACAGCTCGCTAAAAAAATATCGTGGCGTTTGTTCTGTTTTATGCCTTACGCTTTTTTTTGGATCGCTTATAATTACACACACACTTTTAAAAGAGTGCTGGGGAAGACCAAGGCCACGCCAGGTTGTCGAGTTCGGCGGCACCCAACAGTTTAGAGCCTACTACGAACCACTATTTAGCCAAACGCCTGAACCTTCAAAATCGTTTCCTTCAGGCCATGCAACATGCGGTTTCTACTTTTTTTGCCTCTATTTTTTAGGTAAGCGCTATAAGATGAAAAGTATAGCTACATTTGGATTGCTTTTGGGCCTCGGATTAGGTGGCGTATTGTCAATTACCCGCATTGTACAGGGAGGGCACTTTATATCAGATGGCTACGTAGCAGCCCTTATTATGTGGCTAACCTCTTGGGCACTGGATTATCTCGTATTTGATGCACCTATGCTTGCAAGAATGCGCAAATTCTTTTTTGGCAACAGTTACGATAAACCCTTAATTACTGCATGATTGCCCTCACAAAACGGCAAAGCGAAATTTTAGCACTTGTGACATCGTCTACTCAAACCATGGGACGCCCCCCAACCTACCGGGAACTCATGCAAATTTTAGGACTTTCATCTCCTGCAACCCTTCACAAACACATCCAAAACCTCATAAAAAATGGACATCTAAAAAAAAGTCCTAGAGGCTGGCGAACCCTTAAAGCAACAAAAAGCCAGAAGTCAGTCCCTGCAGTGCGTAAAGAGTTAGCGATTATTGGCGGAGTATCGAAGGGACAAAAAATTGAACTGTATGCACAAGCCTCTTACTTCGAGATACCCCAAAGCCTTGCCTCTACAAAAAGCACACTTTATGGCTTTATAGTAAAAGACCTCTCCTTTACAGCCCTTCATATTCTCAGGGGCGATCTCATTGTCATAGAAGCAAGGCAAGAGCCCCACAGTGGAGAGATGATTTTAGCTCACAGCAAAAAAACTGGAGCGCAGATAGGTCGCTATCTTGTTACATACAGCGACCGTAAGCTACAAAGCCACATTCAAGAAATGGATGGCCAAGATCAAGAGGCCTCACTTTCATTTGAAGAAAATGATCTTCATATTCAAGGAGTGATCGTCGGCCTTTTTCGGAAGTATCAATCTTCGGAATCATCATCAGATTCAGGCTCAAAGTCTTCTAACGCTTGAAGGCGCTTCCCTGATACGATGCGCACAAACGATAGCACCCAAGCAACAAGTAAATAGCCCCAAGACATGCTGAAAAAGAGCAAAGCGAAGTTATGTACAGCTGTTATTAAAAAGACAGCCGCTGCAAACGCCGTAACAAGAACTACCTGAAATGACCCTAAGCGAATTCTGAGCGTTTTTAAACTTAAAAACTTCCAGCCACTAATCATAAAGTAGCCCAAAATAAAAAATACTACCGTTGCAATAATAGAACATTCACTATCTGAAAAATCACGAATAAACTTAGCCTCTTCACTCTTTAAAAACAAAGTTGTAGAAAGCACTACCGCCGCCGCTGCAGGTATTGGCAAGCCTGTAAAGTTTGCCTTAGCCGATGCTTTTTCAGCTTCTGTGCCTTTATCATTTTTATTAACAGTATACCGCACAAGTCTTAGCACGCCGCTTATTGCATAGATCATCCCGCCCATGGTGAGTAAAAAAAAGAGCATCGAGCCCGTGTCAACAGACAGTGTTTTTAATATTACAACAGCAGGAGCAACCCCAAAAGAGACAGAGTCTGACAAAGAATCAAATACACCACCAAATTCGCTTTCAACCTTCATGGCTCGAGCAAGAGCACCATCCAGAAGATCTAGAAAAGCTGACAAAAGTAAAATTGAAACAGCCATCATAACATCTTGATAGGTGACACTACCTGGAGGAATCATACTCATTTTAAATATAACAAACAGACCACAAGAGAGACTAAATGCCGTTACAACGTTGGGCAACAGAAGCGTTTTTTTCATACCAATACACCATACTTTATACTAAAAGCAAAACGATAACACATTTACACGAAATCCAGCTATCTCTTACGTTTAAAAAAATCTGCCGAGCATGTAGACTCATGATTTATAATATAGAGTACCCAAATGACAAACCCCTCTTTTGCGACAGGCACACGATACCGTGGTTTTTTAGTAACAAAATCCCAAGAAATTTCTGAACTGGCATGTTACCTTACAGAACTCACACACGAAGAAACAGGCGCTAGAATCTTACACCTAGGTAACGATGACCCAGAAAACCTCTTTTGCCTCTCTTTTCAGACACTTCCAGAAAACTCTAATGGCATAGCCCACATTTTAGAACACACGGTTCTTTGTGGTTCAAAAAAATATCCTGTAAAAGATCCATTCTTTTCAATGACTCGCCGCAGCCTCAACACCTTCATGAACGCCCTTACAGGCGCTGACTTGACCTGCTACCCTGCGTCGTCTCAAGTTGAACAAGATTTTTATAATTTGCTCGAAGTCTACCTCGATGCCGCTTTTTTCCCGTTAATTAAAGAATTAAGTTTTGCTCAGGAAGGCTGCCGCTTAGAATTTGAAGATCCTCAAGATCCAAACAGCCCCCTCACCTATAAAGGAATTGTCTACAATGAAATGAAAGGCGCGCTGGGATCGTCCACAACACGCCTTATCGAACATGTAAATGCCGCGTTATATCCCAACAGCCCCTATGGATTTAACTCAGGTGGGGACCCTAGTGAAATCCCAAGTCTTACCTACGACAAAGTTGTAGAATTTCACAAAAATTACTACCATCCAAGCCGCTGCCTCTTTTTCTTTTATGGAGATCTTCCATTAAAAAAGCATCTTGACTTCCTAGCTCAGCACGCTCTTAAAGATGTTCAAAAACTTGAACCCCTGCCTCCAATACCGCTGCAACCTCGATTCTCCAGCCCAGTATATAAAGAAGCCTTTTACCCAGTTGCAGCAGATGGACTTGCCGACGACAAAGCAATCATTTCCCTTGCATGGCTCACTTGCCCAATACTTGATCAGCTTACGGTCCTTGCGCTAAGTGTTCTTGACATAGTGCTTATGGAAACCGACGCATCTCCACTAAAAATTGAACTACTTGGTTCAGGACTTTGCAAACAGGCTCAGTCGCTCATGGACACAGAAATTGCTGAGATCCCCTACGGCGTTATTCTTAAAGGATGTAAAGCAGCCGATGCAGATGCCCTAGAAAAGGTTATTTTTAACACCCTTAGCCGCCTTGTAAAAGATGGGATACCAAACAAACTCATTGAAAGTGCCCTACACCAAGTAGAACTCTACCGCAGTGAAATTACCGGAGACTCAGCCCCTTACGGTCTGTCACTCTTTGCCCGCTCGGCACTGCTTGCTCAGCATGGAGCCAACGCAGAAGATGGCCTTTATATTCATTCTATCTTCGAAGAATTTCGCTCGCTCATCCAAGAATCACCTCGCTATATGAGCGACCTTATCGTCCGCTACTTTTTATCTAACAACCACTTTGTACGCGTCGTGATGCATCCAAGTGTGGATGTAGCAGCAGCCGAGCTTGCAGCAGAAGCAGAACAACTGGCGAACACGAACAAAACGCTCACTGATGATGACCGAAAGAAAATCATAGAGCAAACCCTGGCACTGGAAGCTCTTCAGGAAGATGATGATGATGACAGCCATGATATCTTGCCTAAAATATCTTTAGACCACATCCCAAAAACAGTAAGAACAATCGGCCTTACGCACCTAAAAGCCGGCAACCTCGAAGTATATCACCACAACGTATTCACAAACAAAATTGTCTACGCTGATCTTGTATTTGCTGTACCTCAAATTGCAGAAGAAGACCTTTGGCTGGTTCGGCTTTTTAGCACACTACTACCTCAAGTTGGCAATGGCAACAGGTCTTACCAAGAAAACCTTGAATATATCCAAGAAAATACCGGCGGCATAGGTGCATTTACTATGCTCAACCACCAGGCGCAAGAAGGCAGCTCTTTTATGCCAAGCTTTCACATACGCGGAAAAGCAATGTATCGAAAAGCAGGTAAGTTTTTCAGTCAGCTATTTGACATGGCAACAAACCCCAACTTTACCGATCGCGCGCGCCTTAAAGAGCTTATACTAAAACACCACACTAACCTTCGATCAAGCCTCGTAAGCAACTCACTTAAATACGCTATGAATATAGCAGCAAGCGGAGTGAACGAAGCGGGCGTTGTAAATAACGCATTTTACGGACTAGATTATCTACACCACATAAAAAAGCTAGCCAACGATTTTGACAACAACGCAGATGAGCTCATACAAAACCTTGAGCGCATGAGCAAGTTACTTTTGTGTACAAGAGGAGCAAACCTTGTGCTAGGCTGTGATCAAGTTGAACTTTCAAAATACATCGAAACCGGCTTTGAAGGGCTACAGGACATCCCTGAACACGCATTTACCCCTTGGAAAGGCCAATACCCCATTCAGAAAGTACCAAATCAAGGAAGGCTCATAGCTTCGCCAGTTGCCTTTACAAGTAAAGTCTTCAAAACGATCTCCTACGCTCACCAAGACGCTGCAGCTTTATCTTTAGCCGCATTTCTTTGTGATAATATCACGCTTCATAAGCGCGTAAGAGAACAAGGTGGAGCCTACGGTGCTGGAGCCATTGCAAATATTATGTCAGGCACTTTTGCCTTTTATTCATACAGAGATCCAAATGTCTTATCCACCCTCGATGCCTTTTCAGAGTCTTTAGAGCAAATTAGAAACCACCAGTTTGATGAAGCCGACCTAGAAGAAGCTAAGCGGGAGATGATTCAAAGCCTTGACAGCCCCATAGCCCCAGGCACACGTGCAGAAGTGGCTTATGGATGGATGAGAGAGGGAAAAACTCTTGAAATGAGACAAGCTTTTAGAGACGCCTGCATTAATGCCACCTGCACAGATATTGTACGAGCAGTAGAGCAGCACCTTATCGAAAATGCTAAAGATGCTATTGTCGTATCCTTTGCTGGCAAAGACCTATTAGAAAAAGAAAATGTTAACCTTGTCGAACAAGGTCATGCGCCTCTACATATTGAAAAAATTTAAGGTTAATGATGAGTATTGAAAAATATAAAAAACTATTCAAGGATCAGGAAAAAACCTTAGAGGCTCAATTTTTCGAATTCTTACGCTACCCTTCAATAAGTGCCGATACCACCTTTCGCCCCGAGCTAAAAGCCTGCGCCGAATGGGTAGAAAGCTATGTAAAAGAAGCAGGGTTTGATGTTTCAGTATGGAACAAAGATAGCGTACCTGTAATTTTTGCCGAAAACTGCAAGGCAGGACCTGACTTCCCTACACTTCTCATCTATAACCACTACGACGTGCAGCCTGTTGACCCTATTGACCTTTGGGAATCTCAGCCCTTTACACCAACACGAAAAGGCACAAAAATTGTAGCGCGTGGTGCACAGGATAACAAAGGGCAATGTTTTTATGTGCTAGCAAGCCTACGAGCTTTTTTTAAAGAGTATGGCAAATTTCCCGTGAACATAAAACTGATTATCGAAGGCGAGGAAGAATCTGGCAGCACATCACTTCCCAAACTTTTAGTTGAAAAGAAAAAAGAGCTAAAAGCCGACTACCTTTTAGTGGCAGATGTGGGCATGAAAAATGCCACGACACCTGCTATTACTCTAGGAACTCGCGGCGTTATTTGCTTTACTGTAGAAGTAACAAGCTCGCATAGTGACCTTCACTCAGGTGTACATGGCGGCATGGTCTATAACCCACTGCACGCTTTAGTAGAAATTTTAGCAGCACTACGCGATAAAAATGGCCACATAGCCATTCCAGGCTTTTATGACGCTGTAAAAGCCCCTACTGTAGAAGATCTCGAGCACATTTCGTTAGCATTAGACTCGCAGGAATTTTTAGAAGAATTTGGTTGCCTTCCAACTGGTGGTGAAAAAGGATTTTCTCCTCTTGAGAGAGGCTGGCTTCGCCCAACACTAGAAATTAATGGTATCTCAGGTGGTTATGGAGGCCCAGGATCAAAAACTGTAATACCTGCGCGAGCCATAGCAAAACTCTCAAGTCGCCTTGTGCCAGACCAAGACCCTCAGATTATAATAAAGCGCGTAAAATGCTTTATCGAATCACTTGCAGCTCCTGGATTTTCAGTAACATGCCAGGTTCATGAAGGCATGGGAAAACCTGTACGCACAAGCCCCAATTCTGCTATTGTCAAAGCGCTTTCTAGTGCCTGTGAAAAAGTATATAATAAAAAAACTGCCTACATCTACGAAGGCGCATCAATTCCCATTGTTTCTGAGCTTGCAGCAGCAAGCGAAACAGAAGTCGCCTTTTTTGGCCTGGGTCTTGCTTCTGATAAAATCCATGCCCCCAACGAAAATTTTGGCTGGGATCGTATAGAAAATGGCTTTGTCATCATGTGCGATACCATTACAAATCTCGCATCGATAAAATAAAGACCACTTGATCAGAAAAATGGGGACACTATTACCCTGCCTGAACATCCCGCTACAATTTTGCAAACAAAATCAATGGTTTTTCCTTATATATATTCGCGCGCACGCGGGGGGGGGGGGGGGGGGGTTAATCAAAAAAAACACCCCTTCTCGTGAAGAAAGCGGGGGCCAGCCCTAGGGTGTTGATTTAAGCTACATTTGAACACTCGACAGCATTGGCTATATTTGTCCCTTTAAATGATGTAAAATAGCGATGTCGAAGTTTGCCTATCCGCCCACTTAATTTT
>JBGSSB010000023.1:0-30786 GCA_041737255.1 Chlamydiales bacterium
AAACTAAAAATTTCTTGTAACGTGTGACCGTTTTTCTTCCGGTTTAGGGAGTGTTGACGCCGAGTAAATGTTTGCAATTATCCTGCTTATCCTGCCCGCGCTAGCGTATCCTGCGTATCTTGTTCTTTTCTGTTGTAAACACCCCTGAAACATGTCTTAAAAACACGTTTCGTGCTGTTTTTGATTTCCACCATCACTATAACCAATGCTTTAGACAGTTGATTTTTTTAGTTTAGCCTGATGCGTATACCTACTTATCCTGTTTTTATAGATTTAGCAGAGAACAAGATAGGCAGGATCGCAAGCGGCATGATAAGCAGGATAAGGGAAGATATATGGACACACCATTAAAATTTAATGCATGTCAAAGGTTTAAAGTTTTTGACAGCCCAGGCCTGGCCTGTGAAATTAACCCTAGATCATCGCTTTTTATTAGATCTATTTTCTGGCTTGCTTTCTGAGAGGAATAAAGGTCTGAAAAGAGAAAAGCCCGCAAGGATTTTATCACTTGCGGGCTATAGAGGAATCGTTATGATGCTTGGCTGTTTTCTAGAGGTTCGCGTCGTATGGTTGGGAGGCGATTGCCTAAAACAGTGTCTTTGTCGATGAAAATTTCACGGATAGTTTCATCTGTAGGAACCTCAAACATAAGATCGCGCATAAGATTTTCTAAAATCATACGCAGCGCTCTAGCACCAGTGCCAGCTTCGTGGGCCTTTTTGGCAATGGCTTTCAGCGCATCTTCAGTAAATTCAAGACCTACACCTTCCATGGTGAAAAGAGCCTTAAACTGCTTGATAATCGCATTTTTTGGTTCCATAAGAATAGTAACAAGATCTTCAATGGATAGCTCATTACAGTTTGCTATGCAGTTGAATCGGCCAATAAACTCAGGAATCATACCAAACTGGATAAAGTCTTCTGGCTCAACTTTAGCCATAAGCTCACTTTTCTCTGTGGCGTCTATTTGGGATTCGGCGCCTATTTCAAAGCCAATTGTGCTTTTGCCTAGGCGTTTGGCTATCATTTTGTCGATATTAACAAAGGCACCACCCGCGATGAAGAGGATGTTTTCTGTGTTAATGCGGATGTATTCTTGGTTAGGATGCTTGCGGCCGCCTTTTGGTGGTACGTTCGCTACGGTTCCTTCAACAATCTTTAACAAAGCCTGCTGGACACCCTCGCCCGATACATCGCGTGTAATAGAAACGTTTGATGTAGTGCGGTGCAGCTTATCGATTTCATCAATATAGATAATGCCTTTTTCAGCACGCTCTACGTCGTAGTCGGCATTTTGTAAAAGACGTAAGATGATGTTTTCAACGTCCTCACCAACGTAGCCGGCTTCTGTAAGCGTAGTAGCATCAGCAATAGCAAAGGGCACATCAAGGATTTGGGCAAGCGTACGAGCCATAAGTGTTTTGCCAGAGCCCGTTGGGCCAAATAGCATCACGTTTGATTTGTTAAACTCGATTTCACCAGGGCCTTTTTTGGCGTTAATGCGCTTGTAGTGGTTGTATACTGCAACGCTTATTACACGTTTTGCAGCATCTTGGCCGATGATATATTCGTCTAGCTTTTCTTTTATCTCTCGTGGCTTTAGTACTTTAAATTCAAATTGAGCCTGGGGCTTTTTGTCGAGAATGCCATTGCAAAGCTGTACACAACGATCGCAAATATAGACGCTAGGTCCTGCTATCAGCTTTTCAACGAGATCTTCTGGCCGTCCACAAAACGAGCATGTAGCGGCTTCTTTATTGAAAACAGATCTTTTAGTCATTTTATAAACTACCCTATTTTTATATTATGCTGCAGGTGCCGCTGGGACATCTTTCTTTTTTGGAAGAAGTACTTCATCGGCAATTCCGTAAGCGACAGCTTCTTCTGCACTTAAAAAGTAATCGCGCTCTGAATCTTCTTTAATTTTATCAAAAGGCTGGCCAGTGTTTTTAGAAAGGATTTCAGCAAGACGTTTCTTTTGAAAGAGTATTTCCTTTGCTTGAAGAGCCATGTCAGCCGCTGTTCCGCCCATGCCACCACTAGGCTGGTGCATCATAACTCGGCTATTTGGCAAGACAAATCTGCGACCTTTTGTACCTGCTGAGAAGAGCACAGCTCCCATAGAAGCTACTTGCCCGATGCAGTAGGTGTTTACGTTGCAGCCAAGGTATTGCATTGTGTCGTATATGGCAAGGCCGGCTGTAAGGTAGCCACCAGGTGAGTTTAGATAAAGGTGGATATCTTTTTTAGGATCTTCCATTTTTAAAAAAAGAAGCTGAGCAATAACTACATTGGCAATGTGATCATCGATCCCTGTTCCAATAAATATTATGCGGTCTTTTAATAGGCGCGAGTATATGTCCATTACACGTTCGCCGCGGCCTGTATCTTCAATTACATATGGTGTGGTCATGGGTCAATCTCCGATCGGGTTCTTTTAGTTTTCGTCATGATAGCAAAAAGCGAATAGAGAGCAAGCGTTTATGTGGATTTCGGTGAAAAAATGCAGCTCAAGCCCGCTTGCAGGCTTGAGCAAAGTTTTTATTCGCTAGGTGATGTTTTGTTGTTAAGTAGAAAATCTTCGCACTTTCTCATCATTATCATCATAACAAGGCGATTACGCACTTCATCTGGCGCCAAACCAGCATAAATGAGTCTTTGTTGGCGTGGAAGCTGCATTTGGTGTGAAAATTCAGTTTCAAGTTCTTGCTGCGTTATAGACACTTCGGCCTGAGGTGTTACCTGGCGCATCAAAAACATCCACATGAAAAAGCCACGTGATTCAGCTTCTATCTGTGCTTGCAGTGCTTTTTCTTTTGTAGCGTCGCTAGGAAGGCTGCCTTTTTCGAGGTCAGTGCCTTGTTTGCAGTAGGCAAGACGTCCGCGTATTTCTGCTTCTACAAGTGACTGAGGTAGCTCAAATGGGTATTTTTGCAAAAGTTCGCGGCGCAGGTTATACCGTGCAAGTTCATGGGCGTACTCTTCTTCTTCACGCTTCAGGCGCTCTTCGACGAATTTTTTTAAATCTTCAGCGTTTGAGGCACCAAATTTTTGTGCAAACTCTTCGTTTTCTTCGGGGAGATTTGCTTTTTTAATTGTTTTAAGTGTAACTCTTGACTGCTTTGATGTGCTTTCATCTTCGTATACAATAACGTGTGAAGGATCTTCAGGGTTTTGTTTTGCTTCAACCTCTTTAGATTCATCAGCCTGCATGCCAATAACTGCATCGTAAAGCCATCTTGGCATTTCATCTTTTTTCACTAAAAAGAGGTGATTTACACAGACATTATGTGCTGGATTTTCTGTTACGTCGATATCAAGTTCTACATAATCACCATCAGCGCATGCTCTGTCAGTAACCTGATCCCAAGTTGCATGCATAAGTTGTAGCTGTCTGTAAGATCGTGCAATCCCTTTTTCATCAATTGGGCGAGGCTCTACAATTTTAGCTTCTATGTTGTCGTAGGCAATAGTAGGTATGGTAGGTTCAACTTCAAGTTCAAAAATGGCTGTTGCGCCTTTTTCTTTTGAGAAGCTTTTAAGCTCTGATCGCTTAAGGCTATTGCGTGTAAATGGACGTAGGGTGGCTAGCGTCAAACTTTCAGAAAAAGCCGTTTGTAGGGCAGTGTCGCGTGCTTCGCGTTCGATGCCTTCGGCGAAATTGTGGTGAAGTATTTGATCAGGCACTTTGCCTTTTCTAAAACCAGGAACTGAAACTTCTTTTCGTACAGATTTTAGTCCCTTGTCATAGGCAGCTTTTACGCCTTCAGGGGAAACTTCAACCTCTATACGTACTTGACAGCCAGGTTTTTGGGTGACTTTGGCTTTAAAGTTGTCGTTTTGGAATTCAAGTGTGTTTTCAGTTGTTTGTTGCACAGATATACCTCAATTTATCAAGAAGTGATGAATAGGCTCGTAAAAGACTTATAAAAGAAAGCGGGCGAAGGGATTCGAACCCACGACCCTCACGTTGGCAACGTGATGCTCTACCACTGAGCTACGCCCGCATATTTTATGTACTGAACGAATTGACATTCAGAATTTTTTAGCGGGCGACGAGACTCGAACTCGCGACTTTCAGCTTGGGAAGCTGACGCTCTACCAACTGAGCTACACCCGCACCACTACTTAAGTGATGACGAAATAGTACCCATTTACCGATTTTTCAGCAAAGCAAAAAGAAACAAAAGAGATTTTGCGTTAATTTTTTGCATTTGACACCTTCCCTTTGCGACAACACTTTATTTTAGTGTGGAAAGTTGTTGATTAAATCCTCGTTTTTTTGAATAAGGTTCCAAACACGGACTTAACAGCACAAGGGAGCTTACAGATGTCAGCACTAACACAAGCGCAACTCCTCAACTTTCGCAAGATGAAGCATGAATTTTCACCGCAGATGCTTCGAGAGGGCAAAGCGTTGTACGAAAAAACCGGCGTAAAAGAAGCCAGACTCGTGCAATTTGGGGAAAAATCAATCAAAATTTCATCGCAAGTAGTTGGTGCTTATTCAAATGCATATACTTGTGAAATAGAAATCGACCGTCACGAATCTGAGATACTCGATTCAAATTGTGACTGCCCACATCACTACGATTGTCTTCATTTGGCCTGCCTTCTTTTTTATCTAGAGGAAAATTTCGAAGCTCTTGTATTGCAGCACTTTGAAGGAAAAGATCGCCCAAAAGCTGGCCAAAAAGGTCCTAAGGTTTCAGAAAAAGCCTCTGATGACCTCAAAAGAGTACTTCAGGTTGCTGAAAAAAAGGAACAAGAGCGCGGTCGAGAAAAACGCGAAAAGCAAGATATGCAAGATTATTTATCTTCTATGCAGCTCCTTGCTAGATCCGCATTTTTTGTGCCAGAAGAAGAGCTTAACAAAGAGCAGGGCGAGCTTTCGTTTCTTTTTGTTCCAACAGGAGCCATGCCTTTTAAGCAAGTAGAGGTGCAAATGGCTCTTCGTTTGCCATTTAGGTCAAAACCACACATCATTCAGATGCCTAAACATTTTTTCTCTGCGCTTCAGGGGCAAGAGCCCTTTATGCTTGGTACAAACCGCTATATATTTGGTATCGACTCATTTGGACCATTGTGCGAAGAGCTTTTAAAGGCACTTCGGCAGCATCTGCAGTTTTCTGATGCAAAGGCCGATAAATCTAGTAAAGGAAGTTTTCTTGACCGTGAAGGGTTTGGTGAGATACTTGCCTGCGCCCACGAAATTTCGTCTAACAATACGCAGCTACGAAAGGGCGCAGAGCCTGATATGGAGGCATTTTCATTGCCTGGGCTTTTTTGGCAAAACTTTGATACGCCGCTTTTGTTTTCGGCAAAACGTGTAGACCTTAGCTTTCAGCTTCAGCTTATTCGTGAACCAGCACCGCGTCTTTTGTTAACTCCTCAGCTTGCAATAGCCGAACATGACCATATATCTGTTGATGATTCAATTTTGCTGGATTGCACAAAGCCGGGTTGCATCTGGAGTGGGCTATATTTTAGGTTCAACCCAATCATAAAGCGCCAGCACCTATTGGAGATTGAGCCTATTCAAAAAATGGCAATTCCTGAGTATCTGTTTGGAAGTTTTGTTGAAAACTCACTTCCAGAGCTGCAGCGCTTTGCTCTTGTAAAAAATACCGATGTTATCGAACAGCTTGCAACGCTACCACATACAAAAGAGCTTACAGCAAGATGTGAGCTTGATTACACGCAAGGCCAGCTAGATGCACGCATGTACTTTAACTACGGCAATATATCAATACCTGAAGCATCCCAAGCACTTGATCTTGGCCAGATGAAAAGCTTTATTACAGAGCAGGGGATACTTGCTCGCAACCTTGTGGAAGAAACTGCGCTTGTCCGCGAGATTTTTCAAGGGTTTGTTCGGGATGAAAAATCGGGTAACTACAGCGCAACAAGCGAAAAGAAAATTGTTGAGTTCATGACCGAAATAGTTCCTAGAAATAGCCATAGAATAGAATTTGAGTGTCCGGAAAATCTTCAGAGTCGCTTTGCGTACGATGAGACACAGTATATTCTTAGCCTCGAAGAATCAGAAACATTTGATCGCATTCAGGCCAAACTTACAGTTAATGGTGGGTTAAAAGGCGCATCAGTTGATGCACTTTGGGAATGTGTTTCAAGCCGAAAAAGCTACATTTCTCTTACGCCCAAGAAGGCGGCTAAATCCTATGGAGAAGATGACGGCGTTACACGGTTGCACAAAATTTTAGTGCTGCAGCTTGAGCCACTGGCTGCTTGTCTCCAGGTGTTTGATGAAATTCAAGTTAAACGACTTAACGACTCAACTTTTGAGCTTCCATTGTGGATTTTGGTAAATCTGTTGCCAGAAAGGTTTGCAGGCTTGCCGCTACAGGTAAAGCTTTCAAAGGGTTTAACAAAAATTCAAAGCCAGATATTTGATCCTAAAATCACAAATGCACCGGCTGTTCCGGCTTCTATTCGTGCAGAGCTTCGCCACTACCAAAAAGATGGCTGCGACTGGCTTGCGCGGCTTAGAACCATGGGTCTTAATGGTATTCTTGCCGATGATATGGGTCTTGGAAAAACTTTGCAGGCTATTGTTGCCATCACGCAGTACTTTGACAACAGAAAGCAAAACCCTCAAGAGAACCTGCCAGGGCGTTGCTTTATTGTTTGTCCAACGTCTCTTGTGGACAACTGGAAAGAGGAGTTTTCTACCTTCCAGCCAACACTTAAGGTTACAACAGTCACAGGAACACCTGCTGAGCGCAAGAAGACCCTATCTGAAAAGAAATGGGATGTCGTTATAACTTCTTACGGGCTTGTTCAAAAAGATATCGACCTTTATGAGCAGATGTCCTTTGGGTACTTGATTTTGGATGAAGCACAAGCTATCAAAAACCGCGAAACAAGAAATGCACGCTCTGTTAAGAAAATAGCGGCACGTCACAAGCTTATCCTAACTGGTACACCGCTCGAAAATTCGCTAGAGGATCTTTGGAGTCTCTTTGACTTTCTTATGCCAGGTCTTGTTGGCTCACCAGAGCGATTTATTAATACCTACATTAAGCCACAAGCGGGCCAGCAAGGTCAGCTCGAGATTCTCCGACGTAAAATTTCACCTTTCGTGCTTCGCCGCATGAAGGCCGATGTTTTACATGATTTGCCGCCTATATCACATATCGTCTACCACTGCCATCTATCTCCATCACAACAAGAGCTTTATTCATCATACGCCAAACAGGCAACCGAGCAGCTTAAGAAGTTGGTTGAAAAAGAGGGCTTTGACAAGGTTCGTATTCACGTGCTTGCAACCCTTACACGTCTAAAGCAAATTTGCTGTCACCCGGCGATCTTTGCAAAAGAAGTAGCAGAGCCTGGTGATTCATCTAAGTACGAGATGTTGCTTGACTTAGTGGCAGGACTTATTGAGTCAAATCACAAAACTGTGATTTTTAGTCAGTACACACGGATGCTTGGCATTTTGCGCGACGACCTCAAGAAAATGGGTACAAAGTTTGCCTATCTTGATGGTTCAAGCAAAAATCGCCTTTCTATAGTAAAGCAGTTTAATGAAGACGCAACTGTTCCTCTCTTCTTGGTTTCGCTGAAGGCTGGAGGTAGTGGGCTTAATCTTGTGGGAGCAGATACGGTGATTCACTACGACATGTGGTGGAACCCTGCTGTTGAAAACCAGGCCACAGACCGTGTATGGCGCATGGGACAAAAGCAGGCGGTATCATCGTATAAGCTTATTACCATGGGAACGATTGAAGAGAAAATCTTAGAGCTGCAAAATCGTAAAAAAGAATTGCTAAAAGAAATTGTGCAGACAGATGAAGAAGTAATTTCAAAGCTCACATGGGAAGAAGTATTGGAGCTGCTAAAAATATAGTAGTTGCAAAGTCGAGTCAGCCAGTTTTTTTGGTGGGATAGTAAAGTTAAGAAAAAGAACCTAGCTGTCTTGCGGCTTTTATGCTAAGATGCTCTTGATTTATTTCGGGGTGATACTCATGAGTCTCCAGCAGTTTCTTACACAGATGTACAATGCCTCCAACAGACGCATGGCGCGTTTTCGCGGAGTTTTTTCTAGCGATATAGGCATCGACCTTGGCACAGCTAATACCTTAGTATTTGTGCGTGGCAGGGGTATTGTTTTGGCGGAACCCTCGGTTGTTGCCGTTGATTCCGTTACCAATGAAGTATTGGCAGTAGGCCACAAAGCTAAAGCTATGCTTGGTAAAACACCTCGCAAAATTCATGCCGTGCGCCCAATGAAAGATGGTGTTATTGCCGACTTCGAAATTGCCGAAGGCATGCTTAAAGCCCTTATCAGGCGCGTAAGTCCCGCAAGAAGTCTTTTTCGTCCCCGTATTTTAATTGCTGTTCCATCTGGAATTACTGGCGTTGAAAAGCGCGCAGTAGAGGACTCCGCTCTGCACGCTGGCGCACAGGAAGTGCTTTTGATTGAAGAGCCTATGGCAGCGGCAATCGGGGTAGATTTACCTGTTCATGAGCCATCTGCAAGCATGATTATTGATATCGGTGGCGGTACCACTGAAATTGCAATTATCTCTTTAGGAGGTATTGTAGAGTCAAGGTCTGTTCGTATTGCCGGGGATGAATTTGATGAGTGCATAATTAACTACATGCGCCGAACCTATAACCTGATGATAGGTCCTCGTACTGCAGAAGAAATTAAAATTGCGATAGGCTCAGCATTTCCAATGGGTGAGCATGAGCTTGAAATGGAAGTTAAGGGGCGAGATCAGGTATCGGGTCTTCCTGTCACCAGACGCATTAACTCCGTGGAAATTAGAGAGTGTTTGGCAGAGCCAATACAGCAAATTATCGACAACGTAAAGCTAACACTCGAAAAATGCCCCCCAGAACTTGCTGCAGACTTAGTTGAACGTGGTATGGTGGTAGCAGGTGGTGGTGCGCTTATTCGTGGCCTTGATAAAGCGCTTAACAAAGAAACTGGCCTTCCAGTGATCGTTGCCTCAAATCCTTTATTGGCTGTTTGCATGGGTACTGGTAAAGCACTTGAATACCTCGATAAATTTAAAAAGCGAAGGGGGCTTGTTAACTAATGTCAACTCCATATCTCAACGAGTGGGTAGAGCAAATTGCTGCCCTATGTGAGCCAGAGAATATACATATAGTTACAGGCAGTGATGAGGAAAGCCGCCAAATCGAAGAGGCACTCATTGCGAGTAAAACCTTTATACCGCTTAATTCTGAAAAAAGACCGCACAGTTTTTTGGCTCGATCATCGCCTGATGATGTTGCCAGAGTAGAAGATCGCACATTCATCTGCTCTGAAAAGCAAGAGGATGCAGGGCCTACAAATAATTGGAAAGACCCCAAAGAGATGAAGGGGATTTTGAATGGCTTATTTAAAGGCTGCATGAAGGGGCGTACCATGTACGTTGTGCCATTTTGTATGGGGCCTTTAGAGTCAGACTACTCACGAGTTGCTGTGCAGCTTACAGACTCTCCTTATGTTGTAGCCAATATGCGGCTGATGACGCGTATGGGGCAAAAAGCAATGGATCGATTAAACGATGCTACCTTTGTTAGATGCGTCCATTCTGTTGGCGTGCCAAAACTGGCGCAAGAGGTGGATTCTGCCTGGCCTTGTAACACAAAAAATTTATACATATCTCATTTTCCAGAAACTAAAGAAGTGTGGTCGTTTGGTTCAGGGTATGGCGGAAACGCCCTTTTAAATAAAAAAAGTTTTGCCCTTCGTCTTGCATCTAAGATGGCTAAAGAAGAGGGCTGGCTAGCAGAGCATATGCTTATAGTTGGCATAACAAGCCCTGAAGGAATTAAGCGCTATTTTGCCGCTTCATTTCCAAGCGCATGCGGAAAGACCAATTTAGCGATGTTGGCACCTACACTAGAAGGCTGGAAGGTAGAGTGTGTCGGAGATGATATTGCTTGGATGTACTGGGGCAATGATGGAAGGCTGTATGCGATTAATCCAGAAGCTGGCTTTTTTGGAGTAGCTCCTGGCACTTCGTACGACACAAACCCTAATGCCTTGAAAGCTGTTGAAAAAAATAGCATATTTACCAATGTCGCCCTGACAGACGATGGGGATGTTTGGTGGGAAGGAATGACTAAAAACACCCCAGAGCATCTTATAAACTGGAAAGGCGAAGAGTGGACGGCAAAAAGCTCTGAAAAGGCAGCTCACCCCAACTCGCGCTTTACAGTTTCTTCAACGCAGTGTCCGATTTTAGACCCAGAATGGAATGCCAAAGAGGGCGTGCCTATTTCAGGGATTATTTTTGGTGGTAGACGCTCGAACACTGTTCCTCTTGTTCGCCAAGCCCTTAGCTGGACGCAAGGCGTCTTTATGGCAGCTTCCATGACATCTGAGATGACAGCTGCAGCAAAAGGTGTAGTTGGCAAGGTTCGGCATGATCCGTTTGCTATGCTGCCATTTTGTGGCTATAACATGGGTGACTATTTTGCTCACTGGCTTTCTATGGAAAAACCAGGGCATAAGCTGCCTGAAATTTTTTATGTGAACTGGTTTCAAAAAGATGACGCCGGCAAGTTTTTGTGGCCTGGATTTGGTGATAATATCCGTGTGATTAAGTGGATGTTTGAAGCAATTGATGGAACAGCACAAAAATACAAAACACCTATTGGGTATTTGCCAACAAAAACAGGGCTTGATACGTCAGGTCTTACGCTTTCAGCTAAAGCTATGGAGTCACTTTTAGAGGTGAATTCTGATAGTTGGAGAGAAGAGGCAAACGAGCTTGCGTCCTATTTTGCACTTTTTGCAAACAAGATGCCGCAAGAACTTACAAATGAAACACAAAACCTGCAAAAAGTTTTTACATAGATGTCTCAAGAGCAATTTTTTCGCAAACGTTGCAGACGCCTCGGATATGCATTAGGGCTCAGCTGTTTTTTGAATATAAGCTTGCTTGCTTTTGGCCTCTATGAATGGCAAGAGGTTGGTTTTTCATTTTTAGCTACAAGTTCCTTTCGTCCTCAAGTATCAAAACTCTACCGTCAAAGCGGAAAAGAGCTTCCTACACTTACACAAAGCCTGCGAGAATTAGAAGCCTTAGACTACACAGCTCTTCTAGCTATGCTTACTGATACAACACAGGTTGCAGAGGGCTATAAAAAGCGCGACGTATCTCTAGGCATGCTCTCGCATAAGTACTATTTTGATGTTCATAGAGCATTAGGAACCGATACTCTAGGTCGTCTTTTATTTACCTATACAGCCCAGAATAATGAATCAGCTGGAATTGTTCTCTACACTGACTTAACAGACGAGCAGTTTGTTTCTGTTATTGAGTTTGTAAAAAATGAAAAGTGGCCATATACCCCACAGGGGCTTCTTGTGCAGTATAAAGAGCAGCAAGATCCATTGTTAAAAGAACTTTTCTTGCAGACTAACGAATATCGGTGCGTGGAAATGGTTTTAGGCCGTGGAACCCAAGTTTCAAGAGATACTATTTTTGATTTTGTGACAGCTGTCGACTATAAAGTTGTACGCGATTTTTATAATGAAATGGTGAAAGCACAGGACTTTTCAGCGGATGTAAGGAGAGGTTTTTTACTTAACGCTTTGCCGCAATCAGCAGAAATTTTATTTAAGACAGATCCTCGTTTTTGTTTACATAGCGTAACTGATAAGCAAGCTCTTATGTTTCTTGCAGAGTTTAATAAAAACCCAGATATGGCTGAGGAATATGCTCTAGGGCTATTAGAAGCCCCGAGATCTAAAGCAGTTTGGAATAGAGCCACGCTTTTGTTGTGTGAAAAATTAGGCTTAAACCCTGAAACAGAAAATCGCAATACATTGCTTGAGCGCTTTGGCCGTTATGCGCGCCAAACGCAAGATAAAGTTACACCTATGGCAATTGTTGCACCTGATGTAAAGCTTGAAGTAAAGCAAGAGCCAGAAATGCCGGTTGCTAAAACCTTACCTAAAATACAAAAGCCGCAAGTGGCTGTTGCTGTAAAACCACCAGCTGTAAAAGCTGTTGCCAAAGCTTCACCTCAGGCCCCTAAAGCTACGCCTCAAGCCCCCAAGCTTCAGACAAAAGCTAAAAGCTATGAAATAGTGTATGTTGTAAAATCAGGGGATACGCTATGGCATATTGCTAAGCGCTATGGCATGAGTATCGATAAAATTAAAAAGCACAATAAGCTAACGTCAGATACCCTTAAGCCTGGCTCTATGTTGCGCATCCCGCAAGAGCCTAAACAATCCGCTAAATAAAATTAAAACAGTTCGAAACATGTTTCAATAGGTGTTTCAGGATGTGTTTTAATGTTTTTACATCAGAAGAATATAACAGGATATGCAAGATCCGCTATCGCGGGCAGGATAAGCAAAATAAGCAGGATATAAAAGAGAGTTGAATATCATTTCATTTGTATTATCTTGCATATCTTGCTGCTTTGCGATCCGGCATATTCTGTTTAAGATCTGTTTTTGGTATCGGTTGAGGCGTGTTCCCTCTTCTTGCTGGCTCTGAAAAAGAAGTTCCACGTTGCGGGAACTGTGAAAATAAAAAAGCCGGCACTGCACGCAATGTCGGCTCGAACTAGGTGAAGACACTTTTAGTAAAAGCGTCTTTTAGAAGTCGCCACCAATTGGACGACGAGGCTTGTCATCTCTTTGACGTCCTATTCTCTCATGACCCTTTGCAACAACTTTGTGGGATGAGCGAAGCGTATATTCATCTCTATCACCACGCTGTCTGTTTTCGCGTCCGGGACTTGTGTCTCTTGAATAGGTAAAGCCGAGGAATCCTCTTGGGTAATTCCTGGAGCCACCTGAATTTGATGTATATTTACATACAAGTTGGTTGACCAAACGGTCCACAACTACATGTGAACATTTTTCTTTTTGTACTGGCTTCTTTAATGCAAAAACCGCAGACATTGCTACGATTGCAACTGAAAGAGCAAACCAGATTTCTTTTGAAATGTGCTTCATACCGTCCTCCTTAAAAATAGGTATAAAAACGTCTCAAAAAGTCTGCTAATTGAGACAATACACTATTGCGTGTCAACAGGGATATAGTATTGCGAATTTATTTGCAAGCATATATGTAATATTTTCTACTATTGATTCGATAGGGTGGTGTGAAGGCTATTCTCTATACCAAGGATTGCATTTGCAAAGTCTTTTGGTTGTAAGCCAAAATGCTTTTAAAAAAGAGTGTTCTCTGAACGCTTGTAGGGCATATTCGGAACAGCTAGGCGTAAAACGACAACAAGAGCCGAGTAAAGGACTTATACAAAGGCGATAAAATTTAATGAGTCCTATGGCGAGTGTAGACATGAGCTTATGAAAAATGGGCAATGCTTAAAATAACCTCAATTACGATAAGCCAAATGATGATCCATTCTAATTTGCTTGAGTGTTGGTGGTTAAGTTCATTGCCGAGCATTTCAAAAAGGTCGTGCACAATATCTAGGCGCTGGTTGAGAACTTCAACTCTTGTTTCTAGGTCGAGGTGATTTGCTATTAGTACATAGAGGTGTTCTAAGTCAGAATGATCCCAAAAGAACTCAGGAACATCGAGAATGTCAAAATGAAGATTAACTGAACTTCGCTCTAAAAATAGCTCGCCCATTTTTTTGCGGATTTCTTTTTTTGAAAGGGGGATTTTGCCACGTGCTGCAAGCTGTTCAGGAATGTGACGAGTTTTGTCTATGGTTTTTTGAATAAGCGCTTCGAAGGTTGCTAGTCTAACGGACTGCGCAAGGCCGTGAGATACAGCGAGACGTGAAAGAACATCAGTATCTGGTAGCTCAATTACTTCTTCGACAATGCGAGAGATAGAGCCTATGATGAAGCTCATTAATTCACATTCGTACACTTCCTGCGAATCGTTTTGAAACTCTTTAAGTTGTATTAAAAAATCTTGCTCTTCTTCGACATTCAAACCCCACATCACTACTACACCATAGGAAAAGCAAAAAACATCTTTAACTTCGGTGGAGTGGCCAGAGGCTGTGCCTAAATCAAAGTGGACAACATCTCGAAACAAATTTGCTTCATATCGTGCTTTGAGGGCATCTTGCAATCGTCTAATGTTATAACTTGTTGCGGTGCAGTAGGCCACACAGCGCATAATGGCAGGGTCGTCCTCTTCGGACATAAATGTGTTGGACATAAGTCTCGATATTCTTAAATCAACTCAACTATAGCCCATTCAGAGCGATCTTGTAAAGGCAATTTTAGGCCAGAGAAAATTGTACTTGAGGAGAATCCAGTGGTTTTACTATGATGTCTTGCACATTCTATGCGGAGGTGGCGGAATCGGTATACGCGCTACCTTGAGGTGGTAGTGAGGGTTTCCTCGTGGGGGTTCAAGTCCCCCCTTTCGCATTCTTTTTCAACCCGCTTCGTTCGCGACAGCGGCTCAGGCAGAAATTACTTGCTAACCAAATGCACCAGTTTATTGTAGTACCCAAGCTCAACAGCTTCTTCTAGAGGATTCTCAAATGAACACTTGTCAAGAGGCGAGCCGGCTTCCAGCATTCCTTCGATAACTAAAAATTTTTCCAGGAATATGCATGCAGCAACGTGTGGCTTTTTGAAATTTGGCATAGTAAAGAGAAATTTATCGTAGAGTTCGTAAAGCTGTTCAACAGGGTGCTGTAGGGGGAGTATCTTATTTAAAAGATCTGTCACCTGTGCAGCGTAGCGTATGTGTTCAAGTGAAAGGCGCAAGCTAGGGTATGAGGTTGTAACTAGGCACTCACGGCATTTCCACAGCTCTTTATCTGAAGGAATGACTTGCATTTCAACGCCAAGTAAAGGGCAAAATCCACGTAGATGTGATTTGCGTGAGCTTTTTGCAACGCATTTTATCCGCCCATGTTCTTTTGAAAAAACGCTGAGAATATGTGAGTTTTCTTGAAAGGAAAAACTTGCGAGGGTGATTCCCTCTACGGCTTGTGTATTATGCAAAAGGCTCTCTTGTCAGAAATAAAGTGATGATGATACTCTATTGTATCCTTTTTATGCACCGATAGCTCAATGGATAGAGTACCTGGCTTCGAACCAGGTGGTTAGAGGTTCGAGCCCTCTTCGGTGCAATTTTTCTAGAAACTTATGAATCATCCAATATTTTCACATACACACTTAGAATACTGCGAACTATTCGCTAAAGGCAAGCGTTTTGCAGGAGAGCTGTATCGTCAGTGGTTTAAAAAAGGTGTCATATGCCTTGATGAACCAGGATTTGTACAGGCGAAGCCCCTTGTGGAATCAATTTACGCTGCAACCGACTGGACGCTGCCATCACTTGCAAACGTGACACGTGAGGGGGATACACAAAAGTTTTTACTTCGGTTGCATGATGATAAAATGGTTGAAAGCGTCTGTATTCCCATGAAGTCATCGATGACGCTTTGTGTCTCATCTCAGGTGGGGTGTCGCATGGGCTGTACATTTTGTGAAACTGGACGTATGGGCCTTGTCAGAAACCTCACGGCAGCAGAAATTGTATCTCAGGTCTTTGCCGCGCGGTTTATCCTCAAATCACCAATTAAAAATGTGGTGTTTATGGGAATGGGTGAGCCTTTTGATAATTATGATGAGGTAAAGCAGGCAATTCGTATTTTATGTGATCAAAACGGCTTCGCCTTTGGTATGAATGGCATTACTGTCTCTACAAGTGGAAAGCTTGAGGCGATTTTACGACTTGCTGAAGAGCCTGAGATAGCCCCTAATTTAGCTATATCTCTGAATGCTCCAAACGACTATTTGCGCTCTAAGCTAATGCCTCTTAACCGAAAGGAAGAGGGGTTAGCTAAGCTTCGCCAGACTATTATAGCCTACTGTGAGCGCACTGGGCGTCAGGTTCTTGTAGCCTATGTTCTTATGAAAGGCGTAAACGACTCGCTAGCGTGTGCCGATGAGCTTATTGAGTATGTTTTGGGCCTCGATGTAAAGGTGAATCTTATCCCTTATAACGCTCAGGCTGTCGACAGGTTTCAAGCCCCTGATAATGAGGCGGTTGAGATTTTTGCTGAGCATCTTCGTCAGGCAAATATACGTGTTTTACTGCGCCGTACAAAGGGTAGATCTATTATGGCTGGCTGCGGACAGTTAGGAAATGCCGTTTTAACTAGAAAAATAAGTATTAGCCCGGCTAGAATGAACTTATAGGCAACAGAGGTTGTCTACATACCGTAATTCATACTTATCCATAGTGGGGGTGTTATCATGACCAAAGAAACTCTTACCCGTAAACAAAGAATAGCCGAATTTGACCAGGGGTATACTATTATGGTGACAGGACGTCATGTCCATGTTACTGATGCCATGAAAACTTATGCTGAAGAGAAGCTATCGAAACTTGATCGTTTTGGGGATCGAATTATCGATATTGCAGTTACTATGGATATCCAAAAGCTTGAACATAGAGTGGATATTATACTAAAGTATGGCCACACACTCATCAAGGGTCATGCGGCAACTACAGATATGTATGCCTCAATTGACCAAGCTGTTGATAAATTGCAAACACAGCTCAGAAAATATAAAACACGTCTAAAAGATCACCACGCAAAAGCGCATCCTATGGTTGAGATGCCTGTGACTATTTATAGTCCTGCGTTTGAGGGGGATGCTCTAGATGAGCAAGAAGCCAATAAAAACATTGAGCTACAAAACGAAAAAGATGAGCAAGGGCCTCTACATCCACATAAAATCGTTAGAACTGAGCCTCAGCAGATGAAAATTCTGACTGATGATGAAGCGATAATGAAGATGGAGCTTTCTGGTAGACATGCAATGGTTTATAGGCATGAAGAGAGTCGTAAGCTTAAGGTGATATATCGCCAGGATGATGGAAATTACTGTGTCATCGAGGCAGTCTAACACCTGTTTTTGCGCAATTCGTAAAGAGTTCGTAAAAGAAACTCCTGAAGAGAGGGTTCGTCAAGATACCCTCTCTTCTTTGCTTTTGTTGGGCTACCCAGCTTCGCTTACGGTAGTTGAACGAAAGATATCTGATCTTCCACACATAGCCACATCTAAGATAAAAATGCCTAATAGGCGCATAGATATTATCTGTTATCAGGGGGCTACCCTTTGCCCATTAGTGCTTGTAGAGTGTAAGGCTAAGGCGTTTTCCTTAAAATCGTCATCTGAAGATGCAGATTTTACGTTTAAAAATAAAGAGCTGCGGCAGCTTTTAGGGTATAACTTTTACATTCAGTCAAAGTTCGTTGCTCTTGTTTGTCCTCAAACTGTGCAGTTTTTTGATATTCACGGCCGCTATTTACACGATTTTTTTCCTCCGTATAAAGACATAACCTAAGATTTTTTTGCTTGGAGTGCGAGTCGCGCAAGTAAAAAAAAACAAAAATCAGGTTAGCGCTTGTTCAAAAATAGTTTTTGTGGGATAGAGGTGTGAATAGACAAAAGAGAGGATATGTCATGACTTCCACCCCAGAAGATTTACCTACAGATGAAACGAATTTAGAAAAGTCACAACCTGCAGAATCAGCACCTGAGAGTGATGATATTGTTGATGTTGCAGAAATAATCCAGAAGCTCGAAGATCTCGTTAAATTTTCTTTGGAATGTGAAAAGAAGGATCTTAAGCCAGATGTATCTTTTGTTGATGTTCACAAACAGCTTCTTCAAATTCAAAAAGACATTAATCTTTTTCAGGAAAATTATCGAGCACATTTAGCGATGGTTGGTTTAACACCAGAAGAGGTGCGGCCCACTCCTGAAGATATTGAAAATCTTGATCCAAAACAAAAAAAGATCTTCGACAGAATGCAGGCATTGCAATCTACGTGCGAAACCTCGCGTGAGCGTCTTTATCAATCTATGCAGGCAGATAAAGAGACGTTGAATGAGGTGAAATCTGAGCTAAAAGATAAGGGTAAAGAAAAAATCCGCCGAAAGGGCAAGTTTAAGGGATTAGGTGGCAAGCAAGGATGGTTGCCTACTTAATGGCGCTCTGGTAGAAGAATTTAGAGGATAGAATAACTGTATAAATAAAGGCCTAATAGCACATTAGGTGTAATGAAAATTGATACGTAAACAGGCGAGTGATGTCTTTTTTTAACATATTTAAACCAGCTTTACACGCAGAGGAACTTCAAGATCCAGAAGAAGTAAAAACCAATTACAATTACTGGCGTATTCGCGTATTTTACTCAATGTTTGTAGGCTATGCTTTTTATTATTTCACACGTAAAAGTTTTACCTTTGCCATGCCAACGCTTATTCGGGATTTAGGTCTTGATAAAAGCGAATTAGGTATTTTAGGTAGCGTAATGGCTATTACCTATGGCTTAAGCAAATTTATAAACGGCATTCTTGGTGATCGATCAAACCCTCGCTATTTCATGGCCATAGGGCTTATCATGACAGGGGTGCTTAATATTTTCTTTGGCTGTAGTTCGACGCTGTTGCTTTTTGCTATATTTTGGGGGCTAAATGGCTGGTTTCAGGGCTTTGGCTGGCCAGGGTGTGCAAGGCTTCTTACTCACTGGTATTCGCACTCTGAGCGGGGTAGATGGTGGTCATTTTGGAATACGTCACATAACTTGGGTGGTGCCCTTATTCCATTGTTAATCGGTTTTTGTGCTGAATGGTATGGTTGGCGCTCAGCGATGATAGCTACTGGCGCGCTGTGTATTGGTGTGGGATTTTTTCTGCTCAATCGTTTAAGAGATACACCGCAGTCACTTGGGCTTCCTCCCGTAGAGAAATTTCGCAATGATTATCCAGATTCAAAATCAAGAAAAGAGCAAGAGCGAGAGCTCTCAGTTAAGGAAATTCTCTTAGAGCACGTGTTAAAAAATCCATTTATCTGGATTTTAGCTTTTAGCTACTTCTTTGTTTATATTATACGCCAGGCTGTAAATGACTGGACGGTGCTTTACCTTGTAGAAGAAAAAAGCTACACACAGCTAGGTTCTGGTGGCGTGGTTATGTGGTTTGAAGTAGGTGGCTTTTTCGGCAGTATTGCAGCCGGTTGGGCATCTGATAAAATATTTCAGGGAAGGCGTGCACCAATAAATGTGCTTTTTTGTCTTTTCATTTGTTTAGCAATAGGGACTTTTGCTTGGTTGCCGGTTTCATCAGTATTGCTTGATTCTTTGATGCTTTTTGTAATAGGCTTTTTAATCTTTGGTCCGCAGATGCTTATTGGCATGGCAGCAGCAGAGCTGTCGCATAAAAAAGCAGCGGCGACGGCAAGTGGATTTACAGGAACGTGGGCCTACGTTGGGGCTGCATGTGCGGGATACCCTCTTGGACTTGTAATTCAAAGTTTTGGGTGGGAAGGGTATTTTGTTGTGCTTACAGCTTGTGGAGCCATCTCGTCGTTATTATTAATGCCTTTGTGGGCGGTAAAAACGCGAGAAGATGGTTTGTTCAAAAAAGCTGCCAAGGAATCTCCCGAAGTTCCTGCTGCAGTAACAAACGAAAACTAGAAAATCTATAAAAGCGCTCGTAGCAAGATGCGCTTTAAGTTACAGGCTTTGGTATGACAGCTAGTCTGTTCGAGAAAAATTTACATAACTTTAGTATAAAAAATCCAAAAGGGGCCGCTCTTTTATCTCTTGTTGAGGCAGGCTCGCTCCATGTTGCCTACGATGCGGAAAATCAGAGAATCCTTTGTGATAAAAGTGCTCATGGAGAGTTTTATTATCACTCAAAGCAATCTGCTAAAAAAGAAGCAAAGGGCTGGGTAGATTCCTTAGTTCTTGATGATGTTGACTTTCTGACTGTATTTGGTTTGGGAAGTGGTCATAGCTATTCTGCCTTGAAACAGTGGCTAGAGCAAGATAGTTCTAGACAGCTTATATTTTTAGAAGATGATCTAAGAGTGCTTTTGCTTTTTTTAGAGTCGGATATAGCAAGTGAGCTTTTATGTGATCCTCAGGTACATGTGTACTATATCGAAAATTCTGAGGATGGCCTTCAGGTGCTCCAGAGCCTATGTTGGAGTGGCTATGGAAAAAACATGCTTGTTGCCTGCTTGCCATTTTATGAAAAGTGTCGAACAAAAACATACGAGGATATTAAGGCGCGTCTTCAATATGAAACCTCAGACATCCACCTTGTGCTCGACGAATA
The DNA here is from genome assembly GCA_041737255.1 of Chlamydiales bacterium. GTDB lineage: Bacteria > Chlamydiota > Chlamydiia > Chlamydiales > FEN-1388 > SZAS-7. The sequence continues at coordinate 20,090 of JBGSSB010000023.1, forward strand.
TGTGGGCTATGGAGTCTCATTTTTTCGTAATTTCTGGAAAAATCTTTTTCTTTTACCAGGATCCTATCGAGGCAATAAGCTCCAGGGGGCATTTAAGGGTATTCCAGCTATTGTTGTTGCTGCAGGACCCTCTCTTGGGCAACATCTAGAGCAGTTGCATCACCTACGAGATAAAGCCCTACTATTTTCAGGGGGCTCAAGTGTGAATGCCTTGCTTGATGCGGGGATTCAACCTCACTTTGGTGCAGGGATTGACCCAAATCCTGTACAGTATTTGCGTTTTCGACAGGCACTTGCTTTTCAGGTGCCATTTTTTTTCCGCAATCGACTGCTTAGAGAATCAGCCGAGCTCATAAAGGGGCCGCGACTTTATTTAAAGGGTGGTGATGGCTACAATATTTCAGACTGGTTTGAGAAAAAACTTAAAATCCCCGGAAAAATTATTGGTGGTGGCCATAGTGTCGCAAACTTTGCTATAGAAATAGCCCATTCACTAGGCTGTAGCCCTATTATTCTCGTGGGATATGATTTGGCCTATGGCAAGGACCTTGAAGCCTATGCTCCGGGAGTAAAGAGTGCACAGTCAACTCTTATAGAGTCTGGTAAAGATGAGCCTATTGTTTGGGAAAATCACGAAGGCAAAAAAATACATACGGCCTGGAAATGGCTTTTAGAGGCTAAGTGGATTGAAGACTTTGCCGAAGATAGACCCCGCTCTACAATTATCAATGCAACAGAAGGCGGGCTTGGCCTTAAAAACATCGCTCACATGAGCCTAAAAGAGGTAGAGCAAAAATATCTTAGCTTGCCACGTGACCTTGACAGCCTTGTACATACCTCCATTGAGGATGCCGGGACCATTACAGCGGATGTAGCACCAATACTTAAAGGGTGTGCCCAGATGTATGATAGTCTTGAAAGAGCCAAAGAATGTTTAGAAAAGCTTTCGGAGTGCGCAAAACAATCATCCGTACAATCATTTTATGAAGATCCGCATTCTATTTTGCTGCAAGCAGGCCTGAAAAGTGAAATTGCCTACCAGTATATCCTTGAGGTTTTTGATAAAATGCGGGCAAAACTAGAGTATTATCGCTTGCAGTTTGCAGCGCATCCCTCAATGGGGCAGGAAAAGCACGAAGCTCTTGAGATGAAACTGTTATGTGAGCGCTATAGGTTCTTGAAGGATGCTGTAGTGGTAAATCAGCTTTTGATTGCGCAAAGTATTGCCTATGAGCGATCTCGAGGTAGGGATGTTTCGGCATTTGCCCCAAAAAGTCAGGTGCTCTATTCATGAAAAAGCAACTATTTATTCGAAAAAAGTTAGTGGAAGAGTTTGAGTGTGAGAAGGATGTGGCTCATGGTAGGGCGTGTCGTTATCGCCCAGATGGCACCCTTATATGGTGTGGGTATTATGAAAAGGGGCTTCTTCATGGCACCTCTACTGGGTACTATGCCAATGGGGCTATAAGTACAACAACTCAGTTTCGGTACGGCAAGAGGGAGGGGGTATCGAATTTTTTTGATAAAAAGGGAGATCTATACTGTGCGCTTTCATATCTAGATGGAAAGTTTCATGGCGTTCAACTATTTTATTATAATACGGGCGCGTTAAAATTAGAGCTTTCATACGCTATGGGGTTGTTTCAAGGAGAAATTAAGCTCTATTATCCGCATGGTGGCCTCATGAGATCGGTGCAAGTTGCCAAGGGCAAACGCCATGGGTTTGATAGCTTATGGGATGCGGCCGGAAAAGACATTTATGCCCTTGAATATGCCTGTGGAGAGCTTTTGAAGACTCATATCGAAGATCCTGTAGCTAAAGCGTATAAGTTATAGTTTTTGTTTTTTTTCGATTTGCTAATGTAACCATTGCCAAAAAAAATGCAAATGTGAGATAGTGGCTGCTTTCTTATGTCTTGAGAGGAACTATACATGTCTCGTTATACAGGCCCGAAAAATCGAGTGGCCCGCCGTTTTGGCATTAATATCTTTGGCCGCATCCACAATCCGTTGGCTCACAAGCCAAATCCGCCAGGACAACATGGCGCGAAACGGAAGAAAAAATCGGATTATGGTATCCAGCTAGAAGAGAAGCAAAAGCTTAAAGCTGCCTTTGGTATGCTGACGGAAACACAACTCGTGCGCTACTACAAAGAAGCTGCCCGTCACCACAAAAATACGCCAGAGCTATTCTTGCAGATGCTTGAATGCCGTTTGGATACTGTTGTGTACAGACTTAAGTTTGCAAATACTATCTTCCAAGCTCATCAGCTTGTTACTCATGGTCACGTTTTTGTAAATGGCCGTAAAGTTGACCGTCGATCATTCCAGGTAAAGCCAGGAATGGTAATTTCGATCAAAGAAAAGTCAAAGAAATCTAAAGTTGTTCAGCATGCAATAGAAGGTTCAAACCGTTCTGTTCCTGCGTATATGAGCCAAGACCCTGCGAATTTCTCAGGTCAGTTGCTCTCTCTTCCAAGCATTACAGAGATTTCTCTGCCGCTTGAAGTGAACATTCCGATGGTTTGTGACTTCCTTGCTCACGGTCGCTAGAAAAATTTTTCGTTTTTTAGAAAATGAATCAGGCTCAAAGCTTAGCTTTGAGCCTTTTTTTATCTCCAGTGGTTTTGCTTGCCTTAATTTCTTAAAATGTGTTAAAATTATTTCAATTGATACATGAGGAAATCAGTATGAGAATAGATGCCGTAAATTCTTATTTGTCAGCAAGACCTGTTGTATGGCAGCCGCCAGTGGCTCCTGTTATGCGAGATGGCGAACAGATTCATCTGCCAGAAAATAAGCCAATAGCTCAAAAGCGGCCTCCTTTTGCCTACGATACCTATGGTAGATCAGAACCCCGCGTATCACTTCAAGTGCCAATCGTACAAATTAGCGAACGCGAAGTTTCATCCATATTAGATTTAATAAATAGCCAAAAAAACCGCACTGACGTTGTGAAAATGTGGTTTCCAGCACTTTTAAGGGTTTAAATTTAAGTCTCCACAATTGAGATTGTTCTTTTATCGCCTTCTCTCACTTTTTCTTTGTTGTTTTTCCTCTCTTATATTGAATAAAATTACTCTTCTTTAGCACTCTTGCTTCCTTTAGTCACTGCAATAGGGAGTTTCTATGAGTATGGTTGTTTTAGCGGTATCGACATTTTTTTATGTGAATGAACCTGTTGTCGCAATGAGAGAGCAGCCATCAGCACAGTCGGAAGTTGTTTCGGGTAGCTATTATTCTGAACAGGTAAAAGTGCTGGAGGAGTCAGGTGATTGGTTTAAAATACAAACATGCGTAGATTCATACGAAGGGTGGGTGCCTAAGAAGGTTGTCTACACATCAGCAAGAGAGCTTTTTAAAAATCCAGAATCACCTGTTGCTAAAGTTTCACGTACATCAGCTCTTATATACCATATGAACGATACTATTTATGGACCCATACTGCGTCTTCCTTTTGAAAGCCAACTTGAGGTGATAGATAGCTCAGATAAGCGCTGGATTACAGTTCGTACAGTTGATGGCTCTGTTGGGTATATCCAGCGAGGTGAGGTAGCGCTAGATACCAAAATATGCACCTTATCGCAGATGCTAGAGCTAAGTGAGCTTTTTGTTAATTTACCCTATGTATGGGGGGGACGTTCGGGATTTGGCTATGACTGTTCAGGGTTTGTACAGATGCTCTATCGTCAGATGGGTATATTTTTACCGCGTGATAGTAAAGATCAAATGAATGATGAGCGCTTTTCTGTGGTATCCTTTAATGAGTTAAAGCCGGGTGATCTTATTTTTTGGGGAGTTGCAGAGGATAAAATTCGACATGTTGGCTTGTATCTTGGGAATAATGAATTTATTAATGCTACTGTAAAGGGCAATAAGCCGTGGATACATAAATGCAGCCTTTTAGATCCGGGCTGGAATGGTGACTATTACCCCTACAGAACCTTTCGTGCGCTAAGAAAAGATTAAAATAAATTAATTGACAAGCCTTCAACAAAAAGCTATCGCTAAGGGAATCATAAAAAAGAGGCTCGAAGTGAAAAATTTTTTAAAGATTTCAGCGTTTCTAGGCAGTTTTGCCTTTACTGTTTGTCTTTTGGCCGTGGCCCCAGATGCCAGTTCTATCCCAACACAAGATCCTGAGCAGACCGTAAATCGTTCTATTGAGTATGCAAAAAACCACGATGCATTCGCTAACCTTTTCTTTACCGAACATGAAGAGGAATATATAAGACTAGTTAAGGAAGGGCAGTCACCAAAAACACTTTTTGTTGGATGTAGCGACTCAAGAGTTACCCCAGAATTTATTGCATCAGCAAAACCGGGTGAGTTCTTTGTAGTGCGAAACGCAGGAAACTTTGTGCCCTTTTATGATACGCAGATTGCCTGGGATGGCGTTGCTGCATCTATTGAATATGCAATCCAGGTAGCTGGAGTTAAGGATGTCATCGTATGCGGTCACTCCCATTGTGGAGCTATTCAAGCGCTTTTTTATGACCAGCCTAAACTAAAATTAGATCTTCCTCTTGCTCAAAAGTGGCTGCAATTTGGAGAGCCTGCAAAAAAGATGGCGCTTACAAGCCTTGGGCCTAACGCTGTAAATACGGATTATTATGCAGCTACAGAGCGGCTTTCTGTAGTCTTTCAGCTAGAGCACCTTCTTGGCTATCCTTTTATAAAAAAGGCAGTAGAAGAAAAGAGACTCTATCTTCATGGCTGGCACTTTAACATCGAAAAGGGTGAAATTACCTACTTTAACCCAAAGACACAGCAGTTTGCACCACTAAGGGGACTTCTACTACAGCCTGCAAATAAATAGTGTTTAGATCGGAGATGAACGTATTAGCTTAGTCATCTCCGTTTTCTTTTCTATGATGCTGCCGACGAAAACAAATCACTTGTTTTAGTGTAATGGACTATTTACTGTTGGTATTGGGGTTGGGGTTGATATTCGTTAAAGTACTCTATTTTTTCGAAGACTTCATGGGCGGAAAGCCTCTTTTTTGGGGTTGGATGTAACATCAAACCGCTAAGGTTTCCGATGCATTCGCTTGCTGTGGTGGATGTGGGCAAATCTTCTCTTGCAATGGCAGCAAGTTGAATCATTGACTGCTGACTAGAGATTGCTTCATCAAGATATTGTGAGTTACCGGTTGTTCGCCAGTTTCTAATGTGTTCACACCAGGGCGGCGACTGTTCATATCCAATTTGGCAGGCAATAATCCCTAAAGCATAGATATCAACTTTAGGTAAGTATTTGCGCTTTGTGGTTTCAAGTAGAAGCTCAGGGGCTGAATATTCCCGTGTCCCATAACTTTTAGCTGCCCAAAGAGGCTGCTCTTTTTCACAATTAAAAAATGCAAAATCAAAGTCGGCAAGTTTTGCTTTTTCTTGGTGAATTAGAATGTTTTCAAACTTAATATCGCCGTGAACGATTCCGGCTTCGTGGAGGAGCTTTAGTCCATAGGCAATATCACGTAAATAAGAGAGTTTTTCTTCGGGGCTTGCGTCATGTGTATGGGTGAGAGTTGTCGTGCAATAAGGAAATATTGAGCACACTTTATAAATGTGGTCATTGGTTTCCTTTTTTGTCTTGTCATATATAAAATGGGCGTGACAGGGAAGTAGTTCTTTTATCAGGTCGCCATAGGCGCCATTTTTTTCAAATTCATTATAAAGTCGTACGTAAAGAGGTTTTTGGTTTGTTATTGCTGAATTTTCTTTTCTGTCATGCGAGACTAATTGAAAAGCTTTTTCCACTTTCCAGCCCTCCCATAATATTCGTAAAACATGCGTTCCGCGTTTAAAGCCACCATCTGCTACAGGAAGTTTCCCTTTAGTTTTTAAAAACACGTAGGCAATTTTTTCTTTACAATCAAAATAAATAGTGCGTGGTAGCTGCTTGGATTGAGAAATGCGAACATATCTTTGAGAATAAGGGAGAGAAAATGTACGCTCAATTTTTTGTAGGATTGTTTCGATTTCATAATCACGCAGTCCATGAAATCTTTGAGTAATGGCATGTATCCCTTTGAGAATCTCGCTATGCGCATCTTTATGAGGAATTAGGCAAAGAGAGTGCATTTGGTCGCTTAGTTCAAAATTTGGTTCGTCACATTTTATTTTTTGACGGGGGATTGAAATAGGGGAGCGTGCTGTTAATGTATTCATCAGTAACTATGTTGTGTATTGGTAATTGCGTAATTGTAAATAACTTTTTAGTTAATTACAAGTATAGATTGATGGTTTTGGAGGATTCAATTTGCGGTTGCTCCCAATTTTGATGATTGCTATATTGAAAAATCACCCTAAAGAAAGAGAGAGGAAAGGAAATATGAAGTGCGGTAAATTTGTTTTTTTCATGCTTTTCTTTTCTGTAACCGTGGCGGCAACAGAGCCAGTAATTTGCCGTGACCTTCAACTTTGCTACGATGTTGCTTTGTTAGAGAAGGAGTTACAAGAAGTCGAAGCGTGCTACATGCCTCGTTTTAAATCAGAAAAGCTGAGTGATGTCTGGACAGCAATTCCTTTAAGAAACCCTACGGGAACGCCTTTGCAAGAGGGGCTTCAGCTAAAAAATGCAATTAGAAATCGGACCATGCTTCCTTGCAAAAACACGCTATTTTTAGAGCAGCTACCCTACATATCGTCGATCCTGGATGATATAGCTGCACTTTTTAGAGTGGATGTGGGCTTGGTGAGGATTTCTAACGTACCTGGGTATAAAAAAATACCACGACATAAAGATGGTGATCTGTTTGATATAGATCGAGGAAAAGTATATCGACTGCATATACCGATAGTAACTGGAGAAAATGTCTTTTTTGAAATTAGTGGAAATAACTACAACCTTGAGGCGGGAAGGCTCTATTATACAAATGTCTCAAAAAATCATTCCGTTACAAACAATGGGTCTATGGATCGGATTCATCTTGTAATAGACGTTCTTGCTAATAGTGCGTTGCGGGATCATATCGTGAATTCTCAGGAGCTGACTCCTGTTTTTTCAAAATAAAATAAAATGATGTGTGACTTTCTTTGTGCATAAATCATTTTTTCATGAGAAAGAATATAGAGATTTAGAGTAACCAGGTGGTATCTTTTCCGCTTGAAATCTAACTAATTTTTGGATAATATGCTTCCATATGAAAAATATAATAACTTATCTCATTCTTTGCTTATATTTCCAATGCGCTTTGGGAGCTAATGAGATCTTGCTCAAGGAGGGCGATAGTATGCAACCAGCTACAATTTGTACTGTACAGGCCATTTACCAACCAGAATACTTATATTCCTTGCCACAAAAAATTTTAGAAAGCTTTTTGTCTGGCAAAGCCTTTGATAATCCTACGGAATATTCACAGGAAGAAGCTTCTCGATTGCAAGATGACATTAACGAGATTTGGAATACTATTATAGCGACAAACCCTGATCATAAAAAAGTGGCAATCATTACAGCTGGCGCGCCAGGAGCAGGAAAAACAATAAAATTAGAACAAATTATCGCCGAAGAAAGAGCGGTTGGGAACAACTATGGCTACATCGATCCTGATGCCGTTTGTTTGAAGCAGCAGGCAAGAACTTATCAGGTAGATATTGCAGCAGCAGGTGACTCAAAAGAGGCACGCGTTGCTGCATATACGAAGTGGAGGCCAGGTTCTAATGCGGCAAATCACCTTGCTCTTGCTACGCTTATTCGCGAACAGTTTGCCCTTTGTTTTGGCACAACATCAAGTGGCCCGGCAACAGGGAAGTTCTTTGAGTTTCTCAAAAAGCAAGGGTATAGCATACGACTAATTCACGTTACTGCATCCGATGCTGTACGTTGGGCCTCCGTTCAAGAGCGTGATAAAACATTTGTGCAGACAACAGAAGCTGATACCGCCGAAAAAGGCCTTTTGTTGCCTCAGCGTATTAGCGATACCTACCTTGCATTTGCAGATAGCATCGAATTTTACTATCGTGCGGCTGTTGAAGAAGATGCAAAGCTGGCAGCTACGTGGACGAATGGCGAGTTGGAAATAGCTAATGGATCCCGATATGAAAAAATCAAAGCCATCCATAATGCAACAGTAGATCTTTTACATCGCCCTGAGCTCAAATGGGAAGCTACCGTCGAGGCTGCTAAAAAATAGTACTAGAAAAAGACGAGGGGGCTATCATCGCATTTTGTGCATGCACGGCCCCTTCTTTTTTAAAGCATTCTCTGCCGCAGTGTGAGTAGGGTCCAGTAGCTTAAGTCTGAGCCGGGCATTCGATTAGGTCGATCCTGTGGATGGGGGTTTTGTCTAAGCACTGGTGGGATGGCTAGAAAACGGAGTCAGGCCTCACAGTATCACAGTTTAGAAAACGGAGTCAGGCCTCACAGTATCACAGTTTGCTTGCCGTTAATTTTTCTCATTGTTAGCGTGGCTGCGGTAAATACAAACTTCGTAGGCTACTGTGGCAAGACGAAAGAGACATTCATTTAACGGTTCAACCTATCACGTGATGTTGCGTGGTAATAAAGGGCAAAAAATTTTTTCTACCGAAGGAGAGCGTGGTCATTTTTGTCTTCTAATGCAAGAAGGCGTCGAACGTTATGGGCATCAGATCCTTGCATTTTGTTTTATGACCAATCATGTACATCTTGCCATTCAATTAAGAGATGTTCCTTTATCTAAAATTTGCCAAAATTTGACCTTTCGATACACGAGATTTTATAACTGGCACCATAAAACCATAGGTCATCTTTTTCAGGGAAGATTCAAATCTATCTTGGTCGATAGTCGGCTATATCTTAAGGAACTTATTCGCTATATACATCTCAATCCAGTTCGCGCAAAGCTAACGGAAAACCGCTTAGACTATAAGTGGAGCAGTCATCAAGCATATTTGATGAAACAAGAATATACCCGGCTTGCAAGGGATGTTGGTCTGAGATTATTTGGCGATTGTCAGCAAGAAGCAGCCATTCAGTTCGAGCAATTTGTGCTCTCAGGTATTGGCCAAAGGGATGAAATTGATTTCAAGAGAGGGGTGACACAAGGAATTGTAGGAGATGATGTATTCATAAAACAAGTGGAGCAAGCAAACGTGGATATGTGCACTAAGCCTCTGACAATGGATTTAAAGACATTAGTGTCTGTCGTTACGAGATGGTTTGGCGTTAACAGCGAAATACTGTTAACACCTGGAATAGAACGGAAGCCAGCGCACATTCGAGCAGTAGCAGCATATTTAGCAAGGGATATCAAGGGAGTGAGTCTTCGTGAGCTAGCTGATTTTTGTGGACGAGCAGATAACTTAATGAGCCAAGCGGCTGAGATATGATCGAAAGTTGTGTTTGAAATAAAAAGAGTGCACCCTCAGTAAAGTTTTCGACAAAAAACAAATAACAGAGGGTAACTCATGAAAGAGTATGTCAATTTCACAGATAAAGATCATGTACAAACTTTCGAAAACGTTTTGGAAGAGATCGCAAGAGATGGTGCTCGTAAGTTCCTTCAGCAAGCACTAGAAAATGAAATCAATGAATACCTTGAGCGATTCAGTTCTGAAATAACAGAGCAAAACACAAAAGCTGTAGTTAGAAATGGCTATTTGCCAGAGAGATTTATTCAGACTGGCATTGGCAACCTTAGTGTTAAGCAGCCCCGAGTTAGAGACAAAAAAAGCGAGAAAAAGTTCATAAGCTCAATATTACCACCATATTTGCGTAGAAGTCCGAGTATCGAAACGGTTATACCCTTAATGTATCTTAAGGGAATTTCAACAAGTGATTTTTCTGAAGTATTCGAAGCTATTTTAGGTGAGAATGCAAAAGGCCTGTCACCTACAAACATAGTTCGTTTAAAAGAGAGCTGGAATAACGAATATAAAGAATGGACCCACCGCGACTTGAGTGCGAAACATTATGTATACATCTGGGCGGATGGTATTTATTTTAATGTCCGCTTGCAGGATGACCGACCCTGCGTGCTCGTAATAATTGGAGCACTACCCGATGGTAGCAAAGAGTTAGTGGCTGTCTACGACGGCCACAGAGAAAGCAAGGCCTCCTGGAAGGAAGTATTAGAGGATTTAAAAGGGCAAGGATTATCAAAACCGCCTTCACTTGCTATAGGAGATGGCGCGTTAGGTTTTTGGGCTGCAATAGAAGAAGTTTTTCCTTCGACAAGGCATCAAAGATGCTGGGTGCACAAAACAGCTAATGTCCTAGATAAAATGGGAAAAGCTTCGCAGGAACATGCAAAAAAACTTATTCATGATATGTACATGGCTCCTACAAAAGAAGATGGGATATCAAGTTTTGAGACCTTCATAAGGCTTTATGAAGCAAAATATCCTAAAGCTTGTGAATGTCTTCTGAAGGACAAGGAACGGTTATTTACATTTTACGATTACCCTGCAGAGCACTGGGTGCATATCCGAACTACAAATCCGATCGAATCTACTTTTGCAACGGTCCGCCATAGAATGAGGCAAACGAAAGGCTGTGGCTCTAGATTAGCGACTATGACAATGGTGTTTAAACTAGTTACTTCTGCTGAGAAAGGATGGAGAAAACTACGCGGGTACAAGCATATGGTGAAGATCATCCAAGGGGTACAATTTAAGAATGGGGAGGAGGTCGAAATTCAAGAAAAATCAGCGTAATTATTAACTAGAAATAAGGGTGCAATCTTTTTTGGAAACACAACATTTGACAATATCTC
>JBGSSB010000040.1:0-7403 GCA_041737255.1 Chlamydiales bacterium
GCCTTGCTTTGCGTACAAGGTGCTACTTGTTGATAATGAATACACCTATGAGGTGTATGAGCCTGAAGATCCGATTCCTCTGGCAACAATCGATGAGGCGTTGGTCATGTATACGGAGGCCTACTTTACCCCGAGTCTTCATGATGGGATTTCTCTTGATGTCCTAAAAATTGACACTTCACGCTATAGTTCATATGATGACTTTATCAAGGATATGTTCAACTGCGATTTTTACGGCTATGAAGACCCGACCGGTTTGCAGCGCCATTTCTATCAAATCCGTTATCATGATCAAATCGTGTCGGTATGTGCGGTGCTCAGTGAAACCGTGCCAGGTTTTTATTACGCAGATCACATTGCAACCCATAAAGATTTTAGAAGAAAGGGGCTTGTTTCCAAGCTTATTAAACTTGTTAAGGAGACTCTCCCAAGCTTTCATCAGCTTTCATTAGACACGCGGGTTTTTAATACGCCTGCTCAGGCACTTTATGAAAAGCTGGGCTTTAGTAAATTTGCCATTCATCCAAACCCCTACAAGCAAGCTACCTACTTTCACTACGTCCTCAAGTAGTCACAGGGTGTAGATTTCCGTGGGAAATAAAGGGCAAATCTTGCATTAAGGGGACAAATTAACCATAGGGCCGTATTATGAATTTTCTATTTATTTTTTTACTTTCAATCTTTTGTCATTTGGAGGCAAAAGATGTAGGGTATAACCTTACTGATGATCCAATCGACGTAGTGCTTGTAACGCATGCCAAAGACAAAGATACTCTTGATATGTGTATCGACGGAATTCGCACCTATGGCGAAAATATTGGAAGAGTGTTTGTCGTCTCATCAGAGCCTTTAACAGATAAAGCCGAGTGGTTTGATGAATCTCAATACCCATTTACTAAGGCTGATGTTTCTTTTCAGATAGGGCGTGAAGATGCCAAAGTTGCTAAAGCCTTTTTTGCAAGAGGCGGCCATCCAGTAGGCTGGTATTATCAGCAGCTTCTTAAGCTTTATGCTGCATATGTTATCCCCGACATATCACCAAACATACTTGTGCTTGATTCAGATTCAGTTTTTGTGAGCCCTGTAAAGTTTTTGAATGAGAATAATGGTGGGCTTTTTTGCTTTAGCGAAAGAAAAGCTACAAAAGGCCACTACTGCAGACATGCTGAGCGCATGCTTCCAAGTTATAAAATGGTAAATCCAGACATCAATAGCGTAAATCACCACATGCTTTTTCAAAAGCCAATCTTAGATCATATGTTTGATGAAATAGAAAACCATCATCAAATGCCTCTGTGGAAGGTTTTTTGCAGAGCCGTAGATATCGAGCGCAAGTGGGGATCAGGCTCTGAATATGAACTGTACTATAACTTTGCACTCAACCATACAAGCCTTGTTGGCCTAAGGGGAATTACGAGACGCAGCAGCGGAAGTTTAGACAAACTGCAGCTTTATAAAGATAGAGGCTATGGCTTAATATCCTTTCACACCTACAGGAGAAAGTGATCTCCAATACTCCTGCATCTCTTTTGTGAGATAGGGAGTTAGTTTGTAGTAGCCTACCTTTTTTTTATAAAAAGACTGTGTATCGACTAGAGCCACCTTGCCATCTACACAAAAGGGGCAGTTGGCAGGCTTTGCACAGTCTTTAAATTTAGATTCAGTGATAACTGTATGTAAAGCGGCCAGTAGCTCTCTTGTTGCATCGGGGCTTTTCCACCGGGCTTTATTGGTCTTGTCATCTACTATGTTCATATCATCTTCTACCAAAATATACTTTTTAGGCAGGCAGTTAGCCGGTAGTGGTAAATGAGGCTTTTGAGGAAGCTCATAAATCCATTTTCTCGGAACTTTTAGAAGGTGCTCGTAATGATGCTTTTTAATTGATTCTCGTATCAGGTTAGCTCCTTGTACGCGCTTAATCCAGTAGTAGTGCTCAGGTTTGCCATCGTAGTATTCCTGAGTGTCAAGATATGCCTTGATGACTAATCCAGGAAGCTTTGGGTGACGTGTGACGATGATTTTTGTTTTGTGTTGCGGTATTGCAAAATCAAAGCCGCTTTTGGTCATAGAGTGCATGTCATAAAATACAGATGTACTGCTTGCCTGGACTATGTTATCTAGCACTTTTTTGGCAGGATGACTCTCTTTAAGTGCGTATAGGGCTATTTCTTGCTTAGAGTACGAATCAATTGAGGCATAAGCAGGCACTGTAAAACAGTAGCAAACTAGCAGTAGTAGTTGAAATTTCATCATACAAATCTCAGGTTGACATGTTTTTATGTAACCTTATACTCTATAAGAATCATTTTTTTCTAATAGAGTTTTTTGTGAAAATTGCACTTATCATTTTTTTCTGTTTCATAGCTACGCTTCAGGCGGATTTTGCGGATTTTTCAGAGTATATTCTTCCTGTTGATCATCCATTGCACAATAGCGTTACGAGACTTTTTAGTGATCCTGATATTTTAACATCACGAGAAGATCTTGAGCAGGCGGGCTTTGATCTATTAAAGCACAACCACAGGGGACTTGTTGTCGCAAAGCATCCCCAGCTTAAAAACCATCTCATAAAGCTGTTTATCAACAACGTCTCACATGATTTACAGATTCAAAATTATATCTCGCGAATTAGGGGTGCACAAGCGTTACAGCAATATATCGCAGAAAAATGCCTGAAACATATTGTAGTCCCAAAAAAATGGCTTGTACCCATTAAGCAAAACAAGCTTGGTATCTTTTACGTATTGATGGTAGAAGAGCAAGATATTTTGAGCTCATCAGAGTGTAGGCAGGCCTATTCATTATGTTCTGATGCTGTTTTAGAGGAGATTTGCCTTGTAGTTACGAAGTTTAGAGGCTTAGACTCTGTAACAAAAAATATGCCACTCACCCGTGATGGAAAAATTGCGTTTATAGACACAGAAAAATGGAAAAGTAGGCGCACCGCCTTTTTGTCTCATGTTAAGCCCTACCTTAACGATTCTCAGCTTAAGATTATTGAGCGATACGATACTAACAGCCCAGCCGATACACTAGATCAGTTTATTCTTTCAACTGATCACCCCTTGCATCAAAAGCTGCAGGCGCTTTTTACCTCTCGGGTTATGTTTGATAGTACCAAGAGGTTGGCAAAAAGAGGTTTTGAGATAAACAAGCGTGTGCATCAAAAATTGGCGGTGTTTACCCACCCGTCCATACCAAACTATATATTTAAAAAGTATTTAAATTCTGTCGATAACGCTACACAAATGGATTTGTATGTAAAGCGGCTGCAGGGGGCAAAAGTCATCAAAGCTGTTATTGATGAACATAGCCTTAAAAACATCGTTGTGCCAGAAAAGTGGCTATTTAAGCTTCCCTATGCAGAGGATGAGTACTTGGTGGTTGCAGAGTATTTTGACCTCTGCCCAGGAGATGATGATCCTAAGCAAGAAAATGTACGGCGCTACCGCCAGATAGAGTATAAAACCCTCAAAGAGCTTTGTACGGTTATGAAGCAGCTTGGCGGGTGTGATGCATGGCCACGTAACCAGCCCTTCACAACAGATGGTAAAATTGCCTTTATCGACACCGAGCATGTCGGACAAAAAGAGGCTCATTTTCATCGACACATCTTGCCCCTACTTGATTCTAGGCGCCAAGAGTTTGCCAAACAGTGTCTCTATGGGCTCTAAGCCCAGCCATATTCTGAGTAGGCTATACCTTTGTCAATCATGTCAAAGGCCTGGCGAATGTAGGGGAGTGTGTTATGGGGAAGGGTAGATCGCGGGTAAAATGAGAGATCGCCGCACTTCTCGGGCTCTTTATTTTCAATAGTGCCTTGCCATCTGTCACAGGTAAAAAAAAGATCGATGTTTTCGCGGTTTGAAATTCTGTGCATGGTGTGTAGGTGGTGTAAATCCTTCGGATTTATTGTAATGCCGCCCTCTTCTAAAGCTTCGCGAGCCATGGATTCTCGCGTTGTCTCGTTGCCATCGGCATGGCCGGCGATAAGGCTATAGTTGCCATCTTCATAGCCCGTATTTTGCCTTAAAAGAAGCAACACATCATTATTTGCTTTTTTTAAAATCAGAAAGACACAGACGCACATCTTAAATCGTTCTTTTTTCATAAAAATGCCTTTTAAAGTTCAAGACAATGTAGCTGTGTGTGATATTTTTTGTAAACTGAGGTTTGATGGGCTAGTGGGTAAATAGTGGTCACTTAGAATGTTTCTGAGGGTTCGAGCAGGCGCCACTTTCCTTCCGGTAAATCTCCTAGGCGAACCTTTCCAATGCGTACTCTTTTGAGGCCAACGACTTGAAGGCCGACAAGTTCACACATGCGACGGATCTGTCTTTTTTTACCTTCAGTCAAAATAAATTGAAGCAACTGGGGTTCGAGGAGTTTAATTTTTGCTCGTTTAAGTTTTTTTTCGTCAAGAAAGAGGCCGTGCGAAAGTCGTGTTATTTTTTCTCCTGTGATAACACCTTCTACTCGAACGAGATATTCCTTTTCCATTTCGGAATTTTCGCCAATAAGCTGTTTTGCTATAACGCCATCTTGGGTTAAAACTAAAAGTCCTTTGGAGTCTATGTCTAGACGTCCTGCAACACTAAGCATTTTGAATTTTGGGATCTCAACTTTTTTATTGTCAAATTGATTGTTACGAGTAATGAGCTCAATGGCAGCGCGATAGCCTTTTTCTGGTTGAGTAGAAACAAACCCTATGGGTTTGTTTAGCAAAACGGTGAGGGGCTTTCTTTTATTATCAAGTTCAATTTTTACGTCGTAGGCAACTTTTGTGCCGAGAGTTGTGACTACTTCTCCGTTAACTCTCACAAGGCCTTCTTCGATGTAACGATCGGCGTCGCGTCGGGAGCAAATTTTTCTCTCAGACATTAATTTTGAAAGGCGAGTAAGTTCAGTCATAGCAAACAGTATACTAGCAGGAAATATATACTCTCAACAAACACTTGCTGTAAAAATATCTTTTTTATAAGTGGGTTTTTTCGTATAGGTTTGTATGTACTAGCTTGGTTTTATAACTGGATAAAATAAAATGTTTGAACGAAAAAAAAGTGCCACTTAGTTCTTTTACTGTATTTGCAAAGCGAGTGATTTTTAGCGCACTACTAGGCCTTACGGCTGTTATGTGTGTTGTGGGCACTGGCATGATAGGGTTTCATTATATTGAAGCGCTATCGTGGATTGATTCGTATCTTCAATCGGCCATGTTTTTTGGAGGTCTGGGGACTGAATATACGATCCAGTCGTGGTGGGGTAAATTTTTTGCTGCTACGTATGCGATTGTTTGTCCATTTGGGCTAATCGCTTCTGTTACTATTTTATTGATGCCCTTTTTACATCGCTTCTTACATAAATTCCATCTTGACGAACGTGATATTGTACAAAAATAGCTTACTCGAGGCTGATGAAGATTGATGTTTCATCGTGCTTGGGTATGCCATTATCGGTTTTGTATAGCTCAAAATCCGCTGCAAAGCTACGTTTTAGAGGACCTTGAGCAATAGCCTCCCACGTAGTTATGAGAGATTCAGGGTAGGAGCCTTTAACAGGGAATTCCGCATAGGTTGAGGCGTGGATTTCTTTTGCTGCCATTCCAGGAGGTACCGATGCTGTTGAAAGCACTTCGCAGCCTATAATACAGTGAAATGTTTTATCCTTTTCGCCTTCATAGTCATAGCGTAGCACGATAACATTAGTGTTAGCTTTTTGAGGGATTTTGTTAAAAATATCGTCAGCGATAAATTTTTTCCAGGTTTCTTCAATGTCTGCAATAGTTGGGATCTCGGCATTAATGCTTACCACATTGACTCCAATAACTTGGATAGGTTCTTTAACTACAGTTGAATAGTCCATGGACAAAATCCCCAAAACATAGGTTATGGTCTACTATTATCCCATTTCAGATTTCTTGAAAACATCTTTTATGTAATCATGCTTGCTCACGAAGTTTTGATAGACTATAAGGCAGATATGGATACACACTCAGTTTTACTACAAATTGTCATAATTTTGCTTTCGGCTCGGTTGCTTGGCGAAATTGCAGCTTACTTTTCTATACCATCTGTCATTGGCGAGCTGGCAGCTGGCGTCATCTTGGGGCCAAGTATTTTGGGACTTATCCAGGTAAGTGACCCTCTTCATCTCTTGGCTCAAATTGGGATTATTCTTTTGCTTTTTGAGGTTGGAATTGAAACTGACATCGGTAAGCTAGCTTCAGCTGGCGTCCAAGCGATGAAAGTAGCAGCTTTAGGTGTGATTTTGCCTTTTGCTTTTGGGTATCTCTTGAGCTACTATGTCTTTGAAATTTCATTTATGGCAAGTTTATTTATAGCAAGTACGCTTACAGCTACGAGTATAGGCATTACGTTGCGAGTTCTGCGAGATTTAAAAAAGCAGACAACGCACGAAGCGCAGATTGTAATTGGAGCGGCTGTACTTGACGACATCATTGGCATTATCATGCTGGCCTTTTTGTATGAATTTGCAATGAGCGGCAAGATTGATCTTTACAATACTGCTAAATTGATGGTGTTTATTGCTATTTTCTTTGTTGTGGCTCCATTTATAGCGAAGGCTTTTGTGAAGTTTGTAAATATGTGGGATAAGAGAAGTGAGATTCCCGGGCTTTTGCCAGCGACTATCGTCTCTTTGATTTTACTTTTTGCTTGGGTTGCCCATGCAATAGGCGCACCTGAGTTATTGGGAGGGTTTGTTGCGGGTCTTGCTCTTTCTAAAAAGTTTTTTTCTCCTTTCGGAGAGCTGTTACACTCGCCCAAACATTTTACTGAGCGCATCGAAACACAGATGCAGCCGATCGTCCAACTTTTTGCCCCAATCTTTTTTGTTGTCGTTGGATTACAGTTAAACCTTCGAGATATCCCACCTGGATCCTCTTTTGTTTGGCTTGTAAGCGGATCACTACTTGTAGCAGCTATTTTAGGGAAGCTACTATGTGGATTTACGGTTACCGGTGCAACACTTCAAACTAAGCTTGCCGTCGGAACCGCAATGATTCCTCGAGGGGAAGTTGGTTTAATTTTTGCAAATATTGGCCTGACAAGTGGTGTTTTTGGAAGCGAACTGTATGCATGTCTCATTGTAGTTGTAGCACTAACAACCCTTTTAGCTCCACTTGCCTTGCGCAAGATTTACACGCATCAGAGTCAATGAGTCAGGCGTGGGCTGTCAAAAACTTTAGATTTTCAAACTAAAAATTTCTTCAAACATGTGACCGTTTTTCTTCCAGTTTAGGGAGTGTTGACGCCGAGTAAATGTTTACAATTATCCTGCTTATCCTGCCCGCGCTAGCGTATCCTGCGTATCTTGTTCTTTTCTGTTGTAAACACCCCTGAAACATGTCTTAAAAACACGTTTCGTGCTGTTTTTGATTT
>JBGSSB010000059.1:0-3191 GCA_041737255.1 Chlamydiales bacterium
ATTTGGCTGGTATACTATGGATCCGTTTTCTTAGGCACTATGGATCATTTAGGTCAATTCAGGGTTCCTCAGACAGTCGCTCGTTTAAATCGCAAATATAAAGAGCGATGCTATTAACGAGATCGGGAAAGAGGGTTTTAATTAAATAATTGGGGGCTCTGCCCCCAAACCCCCGACCAAGAAGAAGACTTCTCCTCAGCTCCCTCAAAAACTCAAAATTCTAGATGTCTATTTGCTTTTTGGCACTTCTGATATAATGCTAACGACCAAGAAGAAGACTCTCCACTGCGACCGAAAGGCGACGGGTGACAGATGTCTTTTGTTTCGGGGGCTAATACCCCCCGTTTTTTATTAACAAAAGTGTAAAGTATGTGAGTTACCGAAGTGTAAATAAGGTGACTTTCCTTTTGTAAATAAGGTGCATTTCAGACCCGGGCAAGGGCAAGGGCAAGGGCAAGGGCAGGGGATTGTGGCTATGCAAGATGTCTAATAAAAAAATACCCGTGCATCTAGGCATGCGCGTTAGACTAAGCCAAAAACTCATTATCAGTGACATTGATTATAGTGATGGTAAAAATTAACACCCTCGCGCAACTTGGTCACGAAATATGGTTCCGAAATATGATTCCGAAATATGATTCTAGGTTTTTACAAGAAACAAAAATAACAAGATACGCAAGATCGCAAACGGCAAGATAGGCAGGATACTTGCTAATAATTTAGAGCTTTCCAAGGTCCCGTTAAACTAACAAAAGCCCGTCACAATGACTGATTACAGCCAAGCAAAGCCATAAAACTCCTAGACTGACATTGAGGAGCCCATAGTTACCCTCAGGTCACTATGGGCTTAGTTTCAACTTCTATAGACTTCCAAATGAAGTTCCCAGCGTAAGCCCACCTGTCTCGCTAAGAGACGATCCCGAAGTTGATGATGACTCATGGCTTCCACTGTCCTCAGAGGCTGATCCAGAATTTGAACTCGACACCAGTTCTGACAAATGCAATGACTCATCATCGGAAGAGTCTTCAGATGACTGTTCAGGCGGTGTAGGCGTGTTAATCTTTGTGGCGCGGGTTTTGTCTTTGAATTCCTTAATTATTGTCTGCATTGCTTCGGCATGAGCCCTCGCTGTACCACGTTTTGCAGGCTCTGGGTGAACCAGCTGCAAAATAAGGTGCTCAACCTTATCACCTGTCGACAAATCAGTCCCATACCCTCTATTTAGGATAAGCTTGGACAAACGAACCTCTCGATAATGCTTAAGATCGTAAATAAATTTCGATTCCTTAATAGCATCCGGCTGGGTTGGATTTTTAAGATTTGTTTTATCTATCCATGGGCCACTCTTTTCAAAATGTAGCTTATGTAAAATACAGCCTAACGCAAATAGATCTGTTGCATAATAGTCTTCCCCGGATAATCTTTCTGCAATAATGCCTTCAGGAGCTAGGTAGCGGCTATTAAACTGAACCTTTACCCCATTTGCTGAATCGATATGCTTAATGCGCCCAAAGTCTGCAATTACCGCTGACATACGGGGCTTTTTGCCCTCACCTCTACTGCTGCTTTCAAGTAGCACGTTACGCGTTGTAAGATCCCGATGAACAAGCCCCTTATCATGTATTGCGGCTAATCCCTCTAACAAATCGCTCATGACATCCATTTTTTGCTTGAACGAGAATCGCTTTTTATTTGAAATCGATTTCGAAAGCGCCCCACCTCGGTAGAGCTTACACAATATATTATGGACGACTGCTCCATCTTTTCTTTGACGCTCAGTGCAGGCATACAACTTTACAATACCCTTTGCACCTTGCATAAGTTGCAAAGCTGCCATTTCATTATACATCTGGTAGCTTGAAGAACAACGAGCCGCAAACTCAGGATTTTCAACATCATAAAGAATAGACTTAGTAACAACCTTTTTTACCCCGCGACCGACTTCGTCAATGCCGTGGTCTTTCAAATGAATGAAAAGCAAATTTGCCTCTGGAATATACTCAATTGAGCGTTCTAACCCTGTTTTACGGCGACTCAAGTAATCACTATTCAATGAAACTCTTGCTTCATCAAGTTCGGCTTCAATAAAAAGGGCAATACGAAACAGCTCACTTTTTGTGATGCCCACTCTTCCTGAAAGAGCACGGATGTTTTGTGTAGCCACCAATGCTCGCAAAAATGGCTCCACCTGAATTCTTTCTGCAAGCTTGAGTATCCGATTAATTGACACACCATCCTCTATTGCAGCTTTTGCAATGTGCCCCAGTTGCTGCCACTCGCCTGCTAACGCATAGGTCTCAAGAGTTTCAAGCCACACCTGCTTTGCCCCTACTCTAGGCATGCTTTTTTCAACAGTGGGCTTGCCTAGTAGAGGAGCCTGTTGAAACGAGCAGAGTCCTAGAAACATACATAAGCATAAAGGCACAGTAACTTTTTTCATCAAGATAATCCTCCTAGAGTTTTCCTACTAAATCGTGATTGTAACGATTAGCTATTTTGAGTGTTAGCAATTACTTTATAAATTGACAAATTTCTTTCACACTCATTCTTGAAAAACTTATTTACCAAAAAAACACCGAGCGTGAAATCGCGCCATAAGATTAAAATGGTACCACTAAAATTCAAACTGGAATCTATGAAGCTACTATCACACCTCTTTGACCAAAACGAATCCTGGGCTCAAGAACTTTTAAGCCAAGACCTCAACTACTTTAAAAAACTCGCCAGGGAACAAAAGCCTAAATACCTTTGGATTGGCTGCTCAGATAGCCGTGTACCCGCCAATGAACTACTAGGGCCTGAATGTGGAGAGCTTTTTGTTCACAGGAATGTAGCGAACCTTTTTCCTCACACCGATTTCAACTGTCTTTCAGTTCTTCAGTATGGCGTCGATTGCTTAGGCATTGAACACGTTATTGTTTGCGGCCATTATGGCTGCGGTGGCATTGCTGCTGCGATGAATCAAAGCCAAATCGGCCTACTTGACAACTGGTTACGACATGTAAAAGATGTCTACACACAATCAAAAGATGAACTCGAATGTATCGCAAACCGCCGAGTAGGAGGGGCCAGAGGCCCCGACCTCTCACAGAACCGTGCGTACGGTTCTCGTACACGGCTCTTCATGCTAACTTCACCCATTTCTTAGTTTCGAACCAGTGATCTAGGCATTTGTTTGAGACGATTTTCA
>JBGSSB010000125.1:0-4820 GCA_041737255.1 Chlamydiales bacterium
ACGCAAGAAAATACACATCCAGAGCCTTGTACTGAGGGAAGGAGGTGGAAGTGTTTTCTTTTTGGCCGGGGGTGTGGGGGCTGGCCCCCGCTTTCTTCACGAGAAGGGGTGTTTTTTTTGATTATCCCCCCCCCCCCCCCCGCGTGCGCGCGAATATATATAAGGAAAAACCATTGATTTTGTTTGCAAAATTTTAGCGGGATGTTCAGGCAGTAGCTTTGCCTTTTTAAAAAATATTAACGAAGAAGAAAGAACCCAGTTTGTTGTCGAGATTTTGAGCAGTGAGGGAATAGAAAGCTCAAAAATTGAGGGTGAAATCCTTGAGCGAAAAAGCCTACAATCTTCCATAAAAAAGCATTTCGGATTTTCAGACACCACAAAGAAAAAACATGACAAAGAAAATGGCATGGCTGAAGTTCTCTTCAATCTCTACAACACTTACGTCGAACCACTCAGCCATGAAATGCTATGGGGTTGGCACGCAACGCTTTTTAAAACATGGTCACACCTTGAAGATTGCGGAAGATATCGAACACACCAAGAGCCGATGCAAATTGTTTCCGGAAGATTAGACCAACATAAAGTCTATTTCGAAGCGCCCCCATCAAAAAATATCCATCATGAAATGGATACTTTTATCAAATGGTTCAACACCACAAGCACATCAGAGCCTATTTTAGGCCGAGCAGCCCTTGCCCATGCCTATTTTGAAAGCATACACCCATTTGAAGATGGCAACGGAAGAATTGGCCGAGTTCTTGTTGAAAAAGTCCTATCACAAGGCGTTCGGCAACCTGCACTTATTGCGGTATCAAAATTTATAGAAAAACACAAAAAAGAATATTACGCAGAACTTGGTAAAAGCAACACAACGCTAGAAATAGCCGATTGGGTAGGCTTTTTTGCTGATACAATTATGCAAGCACAAGAAGATTCCATGCGCCACCTTCGCTTTTTGATACAAAAATCAAAGATGCTGTCCGCTCTTACTGGAAAAATAAATCTTCGCCAAGAAAAGGTCCTGCTGAGAATGTTTGCAGAGGGGCCAGATGGCTTTGCGGGAGGTTTAAGTGCCGAAAAGTATATAGCAATAACAAAAGCTCCCCGAGCAACAACAACTCGCGACCTAGCAGATCTCGTTGTAAAGGGCGCCCTAACAAAAACAGGCGAGCTTCGCCACACCCGTTATTGGCTACCTATTTCAGAGTGACAACGCAGCATATCAACAATTTTAGCATGAACATCTCTACCATAAAACTCACCCCCAAATGAAAGGCCCGATTCCATCGTTTTGGCATGCCATGCCTCTGGTAAAAGAATATAGCCATGCGCATCGTTTACAAGACCCAACACTGAAAGATGAGAAAAGCCAAGCTTAGCAGCCTCACACTTTAACTGGCTGTTATACACACAGCTAAGCTCTCCTGGTACAGCTACAAAGACGTCGCTTTTATTTACCACAAGCAAGCTAAGCTCAGTGGGGTATGTATCAAGTGGCACAGTAAGCCCAAAGGGTGTTGCAACGGGGGTAAATGAATAGGTATGTCTATACACCTGTAGGTCTAGACTATCATATACTTTTGTGCTACCCCACAGCTCTACCACGGCAGAGGCCAATCTCTTGCCGATAGATCCAGCGCGCAAAAAGGAGCTATCTGTGGACTCGGATGGGATGATTTCTGCTTGCGCACCATTAAAGTATAGGCTAACAACCCCCTTTAGCTTATTTTGCAGCTCATCTCTTGCAAAGCCGACAAAGTCACTTGAAAAAAGCATGTTATCTGCCTTAAGCACTGTAGGGTGCAGGGCAAAATTAAACAGTACAGCAAGAGGCGAGCCATCTGGCTTAACTACTTTTATAATTGCAAGGTCGTTTTCTAGAGTGCATCTTTCTGGCCATTTGGCTCTGTAGTCACTAATCCCCTCTAATTTGCAGTAGCCAACGCCGACCAAAGCGTGCTCAAGAGCGTTGGATGCTGTAACAATAGCCTCAACAATGCCATCAACATACTTCTGTGCTATTTTTTCATCATATGGGCCTGCCAAAAGCTCACCTACTAGGGGTACATCAAAATAGCTGCCGCCTCCAGAGTGAGTATGTGATGATCCTATAAAAAATGAGGCACCTGAAAAAGCTGGTAGCTGCTTTTGAATATCAATTTTTACTTTTTCAATTAATTTTTGTGGAATCCCCAAATTATCGACACTGCAAAAAACAATTTTTGAAGATCCTGTATCCATAACCATAGCAGTAGCTAACAGTAGGTCATGAACACCATGCATAGGCGCTCCCTTTCTTTTTTCATAGCCTGCCGATGGTGTGCCAGAAGGCGGTGTTATATCAGCTGTTGCCACCCCAACCTTAAGCTCAGCACTAACGCAAACCGGAGCAAAAAATGCTACTGCAAACAACAGAAAATAAATCACCTAAACCCCCAACTGATTGAACAAAACCATTATCATAACACATTAGAGATTAATGGCTTATTTCAAATAGAACTGTTGATATCTCAGAGTCACCGCTCTAACAAAATTTTCTCGTTTTTTTGCTTAAAAATAGGTATAGTATCACTCTATGACCAACAAAAAAGAATCTATTCAAAACATACACCTGCAGAATGTACGTGTTCACAACCTTAAATCAGTATCTGTAGCTCTTGAGCCTAACAAACTTATTTGCTTTACGGGGGTATCAGGCTCTGGCAAGTCTTCTTTAGCCTTTGACACTGTCTACATCGAAGGGCAAAGACGCTATGTTGAATCCCTGTCTCAGCATGTCCGAAGGTTTTTGGGCGAGCTGCCAAAGCCCGATATTGACTTTGCCTCTGGCCTTACCCCCACAATTTCTATAGAGCAAAAAACAGCCGGCAAAAACCCCCGCTCTACCGTTGGCACGATTACAGAAATTTATGATTACATGCGAGTGCTTTGGTCTCGCGCTGGGCTTGCCCACTGCCCCATAAGCGGCGAACCTGTACGGCCACGATCTGCCGAAGAGATAATAGAAGCAGCACTTTTAAAACCAGAAGGGCTGCGCATTATCGTGCTAGCTCCCTACGCTCGAAATAAAAAAGGCGAATTTAAAGATGACCTCGAGACTATAGCCAAAAAAGGGTTCACGCGCGTTCGCATAGACAATACCTTTTACCAACTAGATGATGACATATCCCTCGACAAATCCACCGGCCACGACCTTGACATTGTAGTAGATCGCCTCAGCACCAGCCCCGAAAATAAAACGCGCCTCACAGAATCGCTACTGGCCGCCCTTGAACTTGGCGATGGCATCTGCATTTTACACGACATAGACTCCAAAGATGAGGAGCTGCTCTCAACCAAAGCCTACTCACCAAAGTCAGGCCTATCCTATCCTCAGCTAGACCCACAGGATTTTTCATTTAACAGTCCCGCTGGCATGTGTACAGAGTGCCAGGGACTTGGCCTCACCCACGAATTTAAACTTGATGCCATCATCGACCCCAAAAAGAGTATAGCCGAAGACTGCTGCTCAATAGCAAGTTCATATGGCACTGTACGCTATGGCAACATCTACGACAACCTAGCGCGTCTTTTTGATTTTAGCGTCTACACACCCTGGAACGAGCTATCTAAAGAAGCCCAGCACATATTTCTTAAGGGCACGCCAAAAAAGTGGACGCGCATGTACTTTGTTCACCCCGAAACAGGCGCCACCTGGCAAGATACCGTACAATGGCGCGGAGCGCTGCAAGAGGCCTACCTGCGCTACCAAGAAGCCAAAAGCGACAAATACAAACAGCGCATGGAACGCCTTATGCACAAGGCCACCTGTCCCGTATGCGAAGGCGCGCGCATAAAGCCCTATCCGGCAGCAACGCTTTTTTCTAAAAAGCGCATCAACGACGTCACAAACATGCAGATTGCCGAAGCGCTACACTTTTTTGAAAAAGTATCCCTAACACCCACTGACAAAATAATTGCTCAAGAGGTCGTAAAAGAACTTATCGGCCGCCTACAGTTTTTGGTAAACGTAGGCCTTGAATACATACAACTTAACCGCATTGCCCCTACTTTATCAGGTGGCGAGTCGCAAAGGGTGCGCCTTGCCTCACAAATAGGCTCAGGACTAGTTGGCGTTACCTACATCTTAGATGAACCCTCTATTGGCCTACACCCACGCGACAACAAAAAACTTATCACCTCCCTTAAAAACCTCAGAGACAAAGGCAACCGCGTTATTGTTGTTGAACACGATGAAGAAACAATCCGCGAAGCAGATGAAATTGTTGACTTTGGCCCAAAGGCAGGCCTTCAAGGTGGCCAGATCATCTACAAAGGATCAGTTGCAGGGCTCCTAAAATGCAAAGAATCTCTTACAGGTGATTACCTAAGTGGCCGCAAGCAAATAGCCATACCAAAAGATCGCCGTAAAAAAACAGATAAAGAGCTTATCCTAAAAGGCGCCTCCCACAACAACCTTAAAAAGGTTGATGTGAAGATACCCCTTGGCTGCTTTACAAGTATTACTGGGGTTTCAGGGTCTGGCAAGTCATCGCTATTTTTAGAGACGCTTTTTCCAGCCTTAAGCAATAGGCTGATGAAAACAGAGCATCCCGAAGTTGCCTACACGGCTATTGAAGGCGTGGAACATATCGACAAAGTTATTGAAATTGACCAGTCACCAATAGGCCGCACTCCCCGATCAAACCCAGCTACCTATGTTAAGCTTTTTGACGAAATAAGAACCCTCTTTACAAAGCTTCCCCAAAGTAAAGCCAAAGGCTATACCTCAGGGCGCTTTAGCTTTAATGTAAAAGAGGGCTCCTGCACAGAGTGTCACG
>JBGSSB010000168.1:0-30850 GCA_041737255.1 Chlamydiales bacterium
ACCGTTATCAGAAATTACTTATATTTTAAACGCAGGTACTCAAATTAAAAAAATTTGGTTCCGCGCACAAGCTCTTGAGCATTTACTATTTCTAGTAAATACTTATTTGCTTGTACACTATTCATTTGCACTGTCAAAACTAACATCTAAGCTCGAAGACTTAGTACCGGACTTAACTGCTTGTCGCATTTAACGTCGTTCGGTGTGGACTAATTTACATGAGGCGGCTTCTTTTTTGCAATGGCTTTGTTCAGAAAAGTTCACCACCCACCCCACAGCACATCCAAAGGGCATATTTCCTTGCTCCATCATCTAAACGATCATATTTATCACTCAATTTCAAACATTTAACCCGCTAAATTTCAGTAGTTTATAAAATGTTCGCACCTACTCTGTTCCTGAAATCCCAAATGCGCTATATCTCGTAAATATCACATACTTAAGGAGTACAATGACTATAGGCAACCTTCCACCTCATAACTCAGGCTCTTACGATACCACATCCTACCCGCAACCACCCGCGAAACCTAAGCCCACTCTTCAACCAACGCAACAGCAAGCAGCCCTTGCAACACTCGCAAACACAGCAAACACTACAGCAGAAGACAGCCTCTTCAGTAAAAAGGCCATACAAGTTAGTCAATCAACACATCAGGGCGGGCTATTGTCCTATGCAACCTCAGCTGCCGGAGCACTCTTTCACTTAGTAACAGGCACAGTTGCCTCTATCGTTCTTCCTTCACCTGGGTATTATAGCTCTAAAATTTCAACTCTTCAGAACTCTCTTTATGATCAAACTGGCGCACACGTTGCCTCAGAAACTGCTAAATTCATGGCAAAACGGCAAATCCACAAATTTACCTACCACCTAACACACCTAAGTGCAGATGTAGCGCAAATCGGCAGTTTAAAAAAATTCGTTACAATTGATGGTGACAACGTAACACTGTCTCACCTTGGACAAGAGTTTTTAAGCCTACTCACTAACCATACATCGCTTCTTGAAGAAACCTTTGAGGTCAACATACTGCGAGCTATGGATAATGCAATCAGATCCCTGCACGCCATGAAAAGTCAAAATCCCTACTTTCTTGTCGAGCTTGTTCAAGAAAGCCTCCAGCAAATACTAAGTGAAACACATAAAACAACAGCCACCGACTCTATAAGTACAACAGAAGAAGAGCACGCTCTATTTATGAACAAGCTTCAACAAAATATCATGCGAACCATTTTCCCAAACAACGAGGCTGATATAGAAATTCCTCGTAACCTGCAAGGCTGGCTTAGCAAAAACACCTTTTTACAAATTCAAGAAAAGGCGCTTCCACGAAAAATGAACAAGCTGTTCGATAGCGCCACTTCCGAGATGGCAAAATACAAAATACTCGCAATGGTCGTAAAAGAATTTAAAGCCCTATTAGCTACCGAAACCACAACAGCAACCGCTAAAGAAAAGCCCTTAGACCCAAAAAGAGAAATTACCTACCCACAGCAAGAACAGTTTAACCAAACACTTGTAGATGCAACATCAACCTTTATACACCACATAGACTCCAAACTTCTCCGCACTCTAAAACCTCAATTTCTCAAACAAATTCAAAAGCAAGGCCCACTACTAGTGCAAAAGCTTGTGAACCTAAATTTAAACAATTTATTAAACAGTAGTATGCGATCTGCCTGCAAAAGATTAAGCCCTGAAGGATCCTGGGGTCAAAAGGATGGAAAAGAGGTATTTCACTTCGTCCCAAAACCACCAAAAACCCCAGCACAAAAGGAAGCCCATCACAAAAAAACCCTAGAGCAAAGCAAAAGAACTATTAACGACGAAATTACAACCATTGCCACCGATCTCAACGGACTCATAAGCAGACTCGTCAAAGAAACCTCAAAAAATTCCGAGTCGCGAACTCGTTTAGAAAAAATCAAAGATGGCCTTCACTCATTATTTAGAACCATAAAGAAAGGACTTGTTCGAGCCGCCTTTAAAGTATTTCGCGCGGACAAGCAGATTTCAAAATTATCAAAGAAAGTACTGAAGATAGCAGATGAGCTCGACCTTAAAAGAGCCGCTAAACCACTCAAAAAAGCTATTTTAAAGAAATAGCTATATTTTAAATAAAGATTCACGTATAATTCTCGCAAATTAGTTTAAATTACAAACAAATACGAGATGGTTATGGAACTTACTTTTAAGATACCTTTTACCAATACAACTATTAGTATTATCTGTGATTCCCCGTGGAATGCACTTTCTCGCTATGCCACAATCGCAGCCTCGCAAGTTACTGTAGTAGCCCTTGAAGCACTCTCTTCTCTTTGCAACCTGTTAGGGCAAAAAAAATGTGGCCACTACTTACACTATGAAGCAAGAAAAATTAAAGCGACCCATATTAGACACGCCCTAGCAGAATTTCAAATTGCACCTCTACCTATACTTACCTACGCAAAAAATGTGGCAAGACGTGAAGTCATTTCTCGAGAAGAGGACATAAAGGCCATTAAAGTGATTCGAGATCGCTTTATTGCCCAGCACCCCAATCTTGAATGTACAGCAAAACTTCAAAAATCACGCTGCAGAGGTGCGCACTTTGACGGTATCTGCCATGGAGCTACACTGCTTTTTCTCAAAGAGTACCTTAGCACTTCTATAACATCAGAAGAAGAACTTATAAAAATCGCAGGTAAATTTAAAAATGGGTTTGATGCCGAAGCTGAAGCCCTTCAGGCACTTCACAAAAAAACTCGCTTTATGCACTATGAACATGTAAAAATTTTCGAAGCGGCTCACGCAGACATCATCCAAATACACAATGAAAAAATCGCTCTTTTAAAACCAGAAGGTGAAGAAACCATTGAAAAAATCACGGCAGACACACTCCCACTCATCGATGCAAATTTATCTAAATTTTATGAGGATTATTTCCCAAGTTTACATAAAGTGGATCAACTTGCAGGCCTCAAAATAGCAACCGACCCAAAAAACCTAAAGGAATTCCTCGTCGATACTTTTGTGATAGAAGAGACCATGAAAGAAAGGTTTGATAACCTCCCACCAGGAGCCTACTGGTTACGATTCCAAGCAAATAATGGTAAGCATGCAGCCTGCTACATTAAGCATAGTTTTGGCTCATACTTTTTTGACCCAAACTACGGGTTAATGACAACTGGAGGTAAAACCCCGGCAGAGGCGTTACTTAACCTGCTAAAAAGCTACGTCAACCTCAACAGGGAAGCTTTGCTCGTTTTACGCTATGAACTTATCTAGCCCTTACGTTTCAAGCATGAGCAGATAAACACCAATGCCCGCAATATAGCCGAGTGCCGCAGGAAGTGCCGCTCGTCTAAAGTAGGAAAAGAAGGTCACCTTTTCTAAACTCATAAACGCCACACCGGCCGCCGATCCAATAATAAGCATGCTACCGCCAGTGCCCGCACAAAACGCGATGAGAAGCCAAAATGGATGATCAGGCCCAAATGTGCTCATATCATACATACCCATCGTAGCCGCAACAAGTGGTACGTTATCAACCACAGCTGATGCCGCACCTATAAGAAAAGCTACGACAGTTTTAGAAGGGACTTCACCATCAATCCAAATCGACAAATTTTTTAAAACCCCAGCAGTTTCTAAGGCGCCTACACTTAACAGTATCCCTAAGAAAAAGAAAATACTCGAAAGGTCAACCTTCTGGAACATAGAAATAACTCGAAGGTGATTACGCTCAACCGGGCGATGCAAGAAGTCGGTAAGCAGCCACATAAAACTCAACGAAAACAAAATACCCATAAAAGGCGGCAGGCCTGTAAGCATCTTGAAGATCGGAACAAACACTAGTGATAAAACGCCGCAAACCAAAACAAGTTCGCCCTTATGCTCAACAGCTGCTCGCTGAACAACATCTGATTGAATTTTCCCACGCACAGAAAAACATAAAGCCCCAACAGAAACAACAAGGCAGGCAATACTTGGTAAAAAGAGCTGCTTAATTAATGGAACTGTCGTCACTTGCCCTCCCAACCAAAGCATCGTTGTTGTAACGTCACCTATTGGCGTCCATGCACCACCTGCATTGGCTGCAATCACTACCGCTGAGCCAAAAATAATGCGATCTTGAGTGTGTGTTATAATACGTCGCAGCAAAACTACCATCACAATTGTAGAGGTAAGGTTATCGAGCACAGACGAAAGAAAAAAACTTAAAATTGCCACTAAGCAAAGACAGGCTCGTTTAGATGAGACTCGGACAAAGTCGGCTATAATACTAAAGCCCCCATGAGAACTTATCGTTTCAACAATTGTAACGGCACCTAGTAAAAACAATACAACCTGGCTTACATCAGCCAAGTGCTCCGATAGATGTACAACGTTATCTGCACCACCTGCTTTATCGGCAAACTGAAATATCCAACAGCCTATAGCCATTAAAAGCGCTGATGTTGCCTTATTAATTCCTATTTGATGCTCAAATATGATCATCAAATAACCAAGGGTAAATATAGCTATCATCCAATTACTGTATGCGCTCACTGCTTCTAACATAAGTCTCCTAAAAAAGAGCGTTTTTAACACATAGTCTGTCATAATGGAAGCAAAAAATCAGCTCGATTGCGTATGGTACGGCTAAAGGGGTACATTATGACTGATCTTTACCTACGCACAACAGTTCGACAAGAAAACCAAAAGCGAAGCCGTCTCAAGGGATGGAAAATTGCCCTAGCGGCAGCTTTTTTTATTGCCGCCTCTGAATATCTTTTACCCTTACTCGAAATTGAAAGTTTGGGCATCTGGTCATGGCTTATTGGCACAAGCGCTGTCAGCTTTGGCGTGCTTCCCCATAGAAAGCTGATAAACCAAGAAAAAAACCCCAGTATCTTGCATAGCACAGAAAATGATTTTACATTTTTTCAGGCAAACAAAACACTCTTTACTCTTGCCTGGGACCAGGTTGAGTCTTTTCATTACGTTGACAATGGCAATGAGTATGGGCTTGCATTCACGCTAAAAGAACCAATAGAAGGCCTTTCAGAAAAATGCCGTAAAAACCATGGCGTAGACCTCTTTTTGCCCTACTTTAGCCAAGCTTCTTTTATGCTACTGGAAAAATGGCGCGACCAACATGTGCTAACCCCATGCCCTCAGACAGCTCTCTAAGCTACCACAGCAGCTCATGCGGTTTCAACCATTGCATTTATGATGAACATTAGTTATAAATAGCAAAGAAGTTGCATAAGAAACACTAGCCCGACTTAACATACGTACAGAGTTTGAAGCAGCCAGCACAAGGTATAGTTCCAGGTATGGTTTTGGATCAAAAAGAAAAGCCAAAAAAAGAAAACCCACAGCAGTTTCTAAAATACGCTTTAATTCCATTCACCCTTTCTGTACCGCCTATTATAGGATGGGCCCTAGGTTCATAT
Organism: Chlamydiales bacterium; assembly: GCA_041737255.1. Classification (GTDB taxonomy): domain Bacteria; phylum Chlamydiota; class Chlamydiia; order Chlamydiales; family FEN-1388; genus SZAS-7. The sequence continues at coordinate 5,419 of JBGSSB010000168.1, forward strand.
TTGGACGGCTACTTTGACACAAAGCCTTATCTGATGTACTTGTGTATTGTCTTTGGGGTAGGAGCTGCATGCAGAGAGTTTTTTCGGATTATTAAAAATTCTGGGGAATAAGTGACCACTTTTGATTTGACATGTTCTACCAATTTTTTCCCCTTTCCAAAGGTCCTAGCAGCACAAGGCTTGCCCGAAGTCCCTAATGCTGTATCAATACTTACTCGTCACTTTTTTTCCGATAGCCCCTGGACTGAATTTATATCTACGTGGGAAAGTATACTCTATACAATGGTTGTAGGAGCAATTCTTACATTTGTTTTTTATCTAGCTTCAAAACCCAAAAAAAAGATCCCTGAAGGGTTGCAAAATTTTATAGAACTTGTTATTGAAACTTTACAAAAAATGATTGTAGGCATCATGGGACCAGAGGGTGAAAAGTTTGTTCCATTTTTAGGCACACTCTTTGTCTATATTCTTTCAATGAATCTTTTTGGGGTGATTCCTCTGATGAAATCCCCCACGTCAAGCCTCAGCGTAACTTTCGGCCTTGCAATTTGCGTCTTTGGACTTGTTCAGTATATGAATGTTAAAAACATGGGCTTAAAAGGCTACTTCTTTCACCTACTTGGATCACCAAAAGATATAACTGGTTGGATGCTGATTCCCATTATATTGCCTATTGAAATAATCACGCAGCTTTCGCGACCTGTTACTCTAGCCCTTCGTTTGTGCGGAAACATTATGGGAGAAAAAATTTTGGTAGGCTTTTTTGCGCTTATGAGCGCTTCTTGGCTAATGTTCTTCCCCATACAAACACCAGCTATACTATTCGGAATACTAGCAAGCTTGATGCAAGCTTTGGTATTTACACTGCTAAGTACTGTATATTTAGTACTTTCTCTGCAACATAAAGAAGAAACCCATTAACTAAAAAGGAAAGGATACACTTATGGACGTTCAAACTGCACTAGCCTTTGCTGCACCAATCGGAGTTGGAATTGCCGCTTTTGGATCAGGAATTGGCCTTGGGATTGCTATTAAAGGCGCTATGGAGGCCATTGGTCGCCAACCAGAAGCTTCTGGCAAGATCATGACTAATATGATTATCGGAGCTGCCCTTATCGAAGCTCTAACAATTTATGCACTTATTGTTTTCTTCGTTTCTTTTGGGAAAATGGGTTAATATATGCATTTAGATTTTGCACAGGTCATCACTCAAATCTTTGCTTTCATCATAGTGTTCTACCTCATGAGAAAATTTGGGTGGGGACCTCTCTTAGCAGCTATGAATGAAAGAAAAGAATCTATTCGTTCCCAATACGATGACATTGAACAGCAAAAAACCGCTGTTTCTCAAATGCAAAACGAGTACAGCCAAAAGCTTGCTCACATAGATGCTGAAGGACGTGTGCAAATTCAGGAGATCATTAAAGAAGGCAGAAAAATTTCTCAGGAAATCCAAGATGCAGCCAAAGCCGAGGCGCTACAAACCTTAGCCAAAGGCAGACAAGAGGTTAAACGAGAGCTTGATGATGCCAAAAATACACTGAAAAACGAAATGGTTAAAATTGCGATTAAAGCTTCGGAAAAAATCCTCGAAGAAACAATCGACTCAAAAAAACATGAGCAACTTATTTCCGATTTTGTCGAGAACGTGGAGTTTAAATGATCAGGCATGCTGTCGCTTTACGATATGCTAAAGCTCTATTTCAAATAGACAAAAAAAAGCATGCCTACAAAAAGCGCATTAAAGATTTTGAATACCTTTTTGCTCTTTTTGCCAAGAATCCTAAAGTGCACGAGATACTAAAATCTCCACTTTTCGTTCCTAAGACCAAAGAAGATTTGCTAAAATCGGCGTGTAAAGAGCATGTCGACACCATTTTTTTACAGTTTCTCTTTTATTTACTCAAGAAAAAGCGGTTAAATTCAATCAATGAAATATTTACAGAGTATGAGATTTTAGCTGATATAGAAGATCAAGTTTGGGAAGCCAAACTTATAAGCGGCGTCAGCTTACAAAAAGCTCCGCGGCAGAATCTCATTGAGAAACTAGAAAAATTTTACAGCAAAAAAGTCGTGGTTAAAGAAGTGGTAAACCCTAAGATTATTGGAGGAACGTTCCTCATTTTAGGGAATAAACAGCTGGACTGGAGCATTAAAACACGCATGGAAAAACTAGAAAAACATTTATTGGGGTTAGACATATGTCGCTAAGACCAGAAGAGGTCTCCTGGGCTATTTTGGAGAACATTGAAAATTATGATGAAAAACTATCGCTTGAATCAACAGGATCAGTTTTACAAGTAGGCGACGGGATTGCCCGTGTTTGGGGATTAGATGATGCGATGATGTCAGAGCTTGTTGTATTCCCCGATGGCACTATGGGCATGGTTTTGAATCTAGAAACCGACAATGTTGGCGTTGTTATATTAGGTAGCGACAAAGGCATTAAGGAGCAAGATCTTGTTAAAAGAACTGGCAAGATTGCATCTGTCCCTGTAGGCCCCTCCCTTATTGGCAGAGTGGTAGATCCCCTAGGTAAAGCAATAGATGGCAAGGGTGAAATTTATTCAGAAGAATATCGCCCACTAGAAGGCACAGCACCTAACGTTGTTCAAAGAATGCCTGTGCATGAGCCAATAGAAACAGGCATTAAAGCTATTGACTCAATGATTCCTATAGGTCGAGGCCAGCGCGAGCTCTTAATTGGTGACAGACAAACAGGCAAAACAACTATTATTATGGATACAATCCTAAACCAAAAGGGTAAGGGAATTTATTGTATTTATGTTGCCATTGGCCAAAAAGCCTCTACCATTGCACAGTTTGTAAAAAGCTTAGAAGAACATGGCGCTATGGAGTACACAACTATAGTTGCAGCTCCTGCCTCAATACCTGCCCCTTTACAGTATATCGCCCCATATACCGGTGCTTCCATTGGCGAGTACTTTATGCATAATGGCCAGCATGCCATCTGTTTTTACGATGACTTAACAAAGCACTCTCAAAGCTATAGACAGCTCGCTCTCTTGCTACGTAGACCTCCGGGACGAGAAGCCTATCCTGGTGATATCTTCTACTTACACTCACGCCTTCTTGAAAGGGCAGCAAAACTTAGCTATGAACTTGGGGGCGGTTCCCTCACTGCCATTCCTGTAGTTGAAACGCAAGCCAATGATGTAGCTTCCTACATTCCAACAAATATAATCTCTATTACTGATGGACAGATCTATTTAGAATCTGACCTCTTTTATGCAGGTGTTAGGCCTGCTATTAACGTGGGTATATCAGCTTCTCGCGTTGGAGGCAAAGCTCAAACAAAGGCTATGAAGCAAGTTGCAGGCAAGTTGCGTCTTGACTTGGCACAGTATAGAGAGCTTGCTGCCTTTACCCAGTTTGGCGCTGACATGGACCCAGCAACACAAGCCCAGCTAACTCGAGGCCAGCGCATGGTGGAGCTTCTTAAACAGCCCAAAAATGCCCCTCACACGCTTGCTGAAGAAGTGATGATTATTTATGCAGGCACTAAAGGATTTCTCGACACCGTTCCTTTAAACCTCATAAAAACCTACGAGACCGAACTTTATTACTATATGGATAAAGAATACCCAGACGTACCAGAGGTAATTGCAATTAAAAAAGAACTAGATGCTCACACATTACAAAAACTAGAAGCTGCAGTCGCTTGCTTTACCAAGGACTTTAAGGAAAGATGGCAACTCTAAGAGAGATTCGTAAAAAACTTCATTCTGTTGAGAATGTAAAGAAAATTACGCAGGCAATGGAACTCGTAGCAGGTGCTCGTTTAAGGCGGGCCCAAGTGCGAACCGAGAACGCACGCCCCTACATGCTAGAGTTAAAATTAATTTTAGACAACCTGATTGGCTCATCAGATGATTTAAGTCATCCACTCATCACTAAACGCCCTGTAAAGCGACTAGGGATTGTTGTTATAGGAGCAGACAAAGGTCTTTGTGGCTCTTACAACAACAACATCTTTGGCGCCACAAACAGGTTTTTGGAAACACATTCAGATAAAGAGGTAGAGCTCTTTTTAGTAGGCCACAAACCCATTAGTTACTTCAACAACAAAAAATGGCCAATATCAAAAAAACTCCTAGAACTTGCTGAAACAGAAATTTTTCCAGCTATACAGCAGCTTGCTCATGAACTTATCGACTCCTTTTTGAAAGGCTCACTTGACGAAGTATGGCTTGTATACACACACTTTCAGAACATCATGACACACAAGGTAGTTGTTGAAAAACTTTTGAATATTGACATCCCGCCTCCTGCTAAGGATTCATATTCAACGAACTATATTTTTGAGCCAAACGAGCAGGAAATATTTGGCGCTATACTACCACGCTACTGCTCCAGCAAGCTACAGCTTGCTATGAATGAAGCGTCTACATCAGAGCTTGCTGCACGAATCCTTGCGATGCGCGCCGCAACCAAAAATGCAGACGAAATGGCAAATAACTTGACGCTAGAAAGAAACAAGCTGCGTCAAACAGGCATTACAAGAGAGTTAATCGAAATTACAGCTGGTGCAGAGGCATCGAAGTCGTTATTTTAAAACAGAATAAGGGAACAAATGGCCGTTGGTAAAATTAAACAGATTATTGGACCTACTGTAGATATTGAATTTCCGTCAGAGAATCTTCCCAATATCTTAAACGCAATTACGGTAAAAAATAGCGAGCAAGGCATTGACCTTGTAGTAGAAGTAGCTATGCACCTTGGCGAAAATATAGTACGCTGCATAGCGCTATCATCAACAGATGGCCTTGTACGAGGCATGGATGCTGTAGATACAGGGGCACCTATTTCTGTGCCAGTTGGTAGAAATACACTAGGACGACTCTTTAACGTGTTAGGTCAGCCTATTGACGAAGGCTCCGAGCTTCCGTCAAACACTCACTACCATCCTATCCATAAAGATCCCCCAACATTTGAAGAGCAGCAAACACGTGCTCAGCTTTTTGAAACTGGCATTAAGGTAATCGACCTACTAGCCCCCTATCCAAAAGGTGGTAAGGTAGGACTTTTTGGTGGTGCTGGAGTTGGAAAAACGGTAATTGTGATGGAGCTTATTCGCAATATCGCCACAAATCACGGCGGATTTTCTGTTTTTTGCGGTGTAGGCGAAAGAACACGCGAAGGAAATGACCTGTGGCTTGAAATGAAAGAATCAGGTGTTATTGCCAAGACTTGCCTTGTGTTCGGCCAGATGAATGAACCTCCTGGTGCTCGCTTACGAGTAGCCCTAAGTGGACTGACAATGGCTGAATATTTTAGAGATGTCGAACACCAAGATGTTCTTTTGTTTGTTGATAATATTTTTAGATTTGTGCAAGCAGGAGCTGAGGTATCAGCACTTCTTGGAAGAATGCCATCTGCAGTGGGCTATCAGCCAACACTAGGAACCGAAGTTGGTGCCCTTCAAGAGCGTATCACCTCAACAAAAAATGGCTCTATTACCTCTGTGCAGGCAATTTATGTACCAGCAGATGATTATACTGACCCGGCCCCTGCCAGCATCTTCACTCACCTTGATGCCTCGACTGCTCTTTCACGACAGATTGCAGAGCTTGGGATTTACCCTGCTGTAGACCCTCTTGCCTCCACTTCTCGTATTTTAGACCCTGATATTATTGGAGAAGAGCACTACAACGTAGCAATACAGGTACAGAAGATCTTACAACGCTATAAGGACCTACAAGACATTATTGTGATTTTAGGCATGGACGAGCTATCCGATGAAGATAAGCTAATGGTAACAAGAGCGCGCAAAATCCAAAAGTTCTTTTCACAGCCCTTCTTCGTTGCTGAAACATTTACAGGAATGCAGGGAAGATTTGTAAAGCTTGAAGATACTATTAGTGGCTTTAAAATGATTCTCGACGGTAAGTTGGATGATATACCAGAGCAAGCTTTTTACATGGTAGGCACCATCGAAGAGGTTTATCAAAAAGCCGAACAACTAACAAAGTAGTAGCATGTTTAACTTAATAATTTTGACAGCTCAAACAGTCTACTATAAAGGGGAAGCAGCAGGCGTTGTTGCGCCTGGTGCTGATGGCTATTTAGAAATTTTAAAGAACCACGCATCTCTTATTACGGTACTAAAAGAGGGTGAGCTCATTGTCATAAACGATGACAAAAAAGAGCTTTCCTACCGTATTACAGGTGGATTTTTAGAGGTACACCAAAACCAAGTATCCCTCCTTGCTGACGAAATAGAAACCCTAAAGGGCCCACATATTGTATTATCAGGCCTAACCTAAATCACATAATCGCAGCACCCACCACTTTTGATGTCAAGCTGCTGGTTATAAGGCAGTAAAACAGGATATGCAGGATCGCAAAGGCAGCAGGATATGCAAGATAATACCCTTGATTTTCTGCTTTCTTTTGTATCATGCCTATCCTGCCCGCGATAGTGGATCATGCGTATCTTGTTAGTTTCTTTGGTTGTAAATCAACTTGAAACATGTCTTGTAAACTAAGACTAGGGCTGCCTACTGTCTATGTAAGATATGATGAAACTCATGTCGCAGCTCAGAAGCTGTAGCCCTTTGATTAGGATCAACATGGAGCATTTTTAACACGAGTAGCTCTGTATCTTGTTCAATGTTAAGACCACCATTTCTTTCCTTCCTGGAAATAAGCTGAGATCTTCTGTGCTCTGTTGCTTTTCGTAGCTTTTTGATGAGGAGTGCTTTTTTTCTCGCTAGCGGTATGGTATGAGATTTTATGTAATCTTTTTGCCATCCAGGAAATTTATTGTAATAAAGCCTATAAAATATGCAGCCAAGCGCATAGACATCAGTTGCAAAATAGTCTGCACCTTTCAATCGTTTGTGGCGAAAGGCCTCAGGTGCTGTAGCTCGACGGGTCATTTGTGCCCTCAGCCCTTTTGCTTCGCTTATCTTAATTGTTCTGCCAAGATCGGCAATCACAGCGCGTAAGACTTTATCTCCATTGCCATCATATTCTACGCTATACAAATAATTGTGAGAGTGGAGATCTCTATGCACATACTCTCGCGAGTGAAGTGACAAAAGACCATCTATAAGGTCACTCATGATAATCAATTTATTGCGAAAGCTTACATGCTTTTTAGCTAAAACATCTTTGAGGGTGCCGGCATAGATATCTGAATAGATAGTGTGGTATTTTTTATTTTTTTGTTTGTGCGTAGTGAATGCGTGCGCATTCATAATTCCAGGCACACCAATAAGATCCTTATGTGCCTTCAATTCCTCATGCATCACCATGCTCTGCTCACTTCTAGCAAGAACCTTAGGGTGACTCATGTAATGAATACACTTGTGAACTCTCTTTTTTGCTCCTCGACCTATAAAGGCTTTTTTGCTGTCGAGAACGATGAATACTTGATCAGTATCGGAGTCATACTCAATAGCATTCTTTACCCCTGTCTTGTTTTTTGTAAGAAACTTTTTAGACGTTTGTTTGATATAAGGTAGGTGTGTTTCGATATAGTAGGCCGCTTGCAAAAAATTTTTCTCGCTAATGCCTGGGCGGCTATATCTTTCATTAAGGGATTGAGTTGCATGGATAGCTCTTAAAAGCTCTTCTTGTTGGTAGTGTTCAGCGATCTTTTCAAGAGAGCTTAAGTTTTTGTTTTTTAGCTGCTTAGATGAAATTTTATACTCACCTGCTCCTAATAGACTTGCACTCATCTGAAAAGCAATCAGCACAAACAGCATTACCCGACTCATGGCTACACCTCATTTTGATTACAAATAATCTTTATATGATTTGCAGTCAAGCAAAGGAAATACTATTCGCGTAGATATATCCCCAAATCAGGATCTTTTAGCAGAAATAAAGAGCCACAGACTAAGAGATCCCGTCGCAGCAAAACCTACGAAATTTATCAAAAGAGGCATTTGCACCCCACCAATAATAACCGGAAGCTGAAGGTAGAGCCTTGTAAATTGAATAAGAGCCAAAATAGCAAATAAAATCCCCAAAACAACGAATGTGGCTTGTTTCATACTTGTACCCTTTTATTTTTGCTATACCACGGCGCTATCACTCTTTGCAATTTTAGAATCCATAAATAGGTATAGAACAGAGAAATTATGTCGATACTAATGAATCACTATGCTCCCTTAATGGTGGCAACGCATAGCTACTATCAGGTTATTCAATACAACAACAACCTCCCAAAAGAGCCTAACGGTGACAGGCTCTTTTGGGGGTAAAACCCTATTACAGATTATTATTATTTATTTTTACGTGATCGAGAATGGTGGTGGTGGTGATGGTGACGATGATGACTTCCTGAGGCTTTTCTTTTATGAGCTTTAGAAGTTTGGCTTGTAGAAGAGGCTATTTCCTCTTTCTCTTTAGTAACACTTTTTACTTCAAGAGGCTCTTCATTTTTTCGAGCAGAAACCGATATCAGCTCTTTATCAAGACTTGCGTCTGTACCTTCTTGCTTCTGCAAGCTTTCGGCAAGCATGATACTATGCGATGTGTTTAGATGAGTGGCTAATAGATCATCAGATTTAGCTTCTGATTCAGGCACAGATTGCAGATCGTCACAAACAGCCTCTTCGGCAACTTCGCTCGTTAACTCCTCATCTTTTGTACCAAGCTTTACTACCTGATCTTTTACCCAGTTAATGGCTCCAAAAGCTTCTTGTGCAACATGGCCAAGTGCATCTGGAATCGCCTTGTTAAAAACTCCAAAACCTGGAATTGGTGGCAACATACTCATAACCTTTCTCCTTTTTTATTATGAAAGAAAGGTCATTTCACTCCACTTTCATTAAGATGGAGTAAATGTAGAGTTAATTTTGTGCAAAATCAGGTTTAAGAGGTTGAGTACTCTCAACAACCTGCTCTTTGAGCTCTTTGTCAACAATAGCCGCAACAGATGAATCAGACCATACATTAAGTGCTGTTTCAACAGCATCTATCAAGGCATAAAAAGGCAGTATCACACCCATGATACTCAAAGGAACATTCATAGCTGCTAAAAAGGCACTTGATAAGAAAAAGCACCCCATAGGCACACTTGCATTGCCAAGAGCCGCCAAAGTTGCCATAAATATCCATAAAACAAGCTCGACAGAAGAAAAAGCAATACCATTGAGCATCGAAACAAATAGCACTGTAATCAAAATAAAGGCCGCACACCCATTCATGTTGATGCTTGTGCAAAGAGGAAAGGCAAAGCTTGCAACCTTGCTGTCGATGTTTGCACGCTCTTGAGCGCAACGCACAGCTGAGGGTACTGTAGCACTTGATGACTTGGTAAAAAATGCAACAGTAAGTGCCGGGAGCATAGCGCGCGCAAGAGCCAATGGCGGCACGCCCTTAGCCTTTAGTATAGCAGGCAATACAATTACCCCCTGAATCACGTTAGCCAACACAACTGCCATAAGGTAAAGGCCCACTGCCGTAATATCAAGACCATCCTGGAGATCCCGAACAAAGAGGGCAATAAATGCCCACAACGCTATTGGGATATAGCGTACGATCACCGACGTAATCTTCATGAACACGCTGTAAAAGGCAGAAAACACCCCATGCAGCACCTGGCGCTGTAAAGGTGGAATAGCAAACATGCCAAGGCTCATAATAAAAGCTATCACCAGCACACTTATGATATTATTTGCTGCAAATGGCTCAACAATATTTGAGGGGACGATATCTAAAAGGTGGTTCCAGTAGCTTGTGGTATTGGCAACAACTGGCGCCTGGCTTGCATCTGCCACAACAGCCACCCCACGAGTAGGATCTATCACCAAAAACACCACTAAGGCCACTGTTGCCGCAAGAATAGTTGTTAAAATGGTATATTTAATCACCTTTTTACCCATGATTGCCATAGCACTCATGTTTTCCATGCCTGAGGCAACGGTGACAATAGATAAAAAAAGAATAGGTGTGCTTACAAGTTTTAGTAAGTTCATAAAGACATCAGAAACATACGAAGCAATGGTAAATAGCACAGGTTGCGGATAAAAGCCTGTTACCAACCCAAGCGCAATAGCTATCGTGTACAACAATGGTGTAGAAATTTTTGCACGATTTAGAAAAAACATTGTTACACTCCTGACTGTATAATGTCATGAAGACGAATAAGCCCAATAAGTGTCTCACCTTCAACAACTGCAAGGGAAGTAATGGCCCCTTTTTGATTAGATTCCATCTGCTTCATAGCATCATAAGCTAATGCACCAGCTTCAATTGACCTCGGAGTCTTTGTCATAAGCTCTTCAATGGGCAGTGACAATGCTTGTGCACTATGCTTTTGTAGTGCGCGCCTCAAGTCGCCATCGGTAAATACTCCCAAAAGCGTCATATAATCATCCACAATCATGATGCAGCCAGATTTTTTATTCGACAGCTCTACCAGCACCTCACCAAGCAGCTCTTTAGGGCGGCATAAGGGCAAAGAAGCTCCTCGAACCATAAGATCTGATACTTTTAATATGAGCCTCTTACCGATTTGCCCTGCCGGATGATTTTCAACAAAATTATCGATTGTTATTTTTTTTGAACGCATTAACGCAATAGCTACAAGATCTCCAAATACAAGCTGCACCGTTGTCGATGTTGTAGGTGCTATATCAAATGGGCATAGCTCCTTTGCAACTGGCAATTCCATAGTAAGGTCGCACGCTTTAGCAAGGCGAGACCCGCTTTCTGATACCACGGCCACAAGGCTTGCCCCTTTATTTCTAAGTACCGGGCACAAAGCTAACAGCTCATCTGTTTCACCGCTTTTACTTAAAAGAAGCACCACGTCTTGTTGACTAATAATACCAACATCACCATGAAGCGCATTAAGTGGTGATAAAAACCCCGCCTTAATCCCGCAAGAATTCATAGTCATCGCAATCTTTTTGGAAACTATCCCACTTTTTCCAACCCCACTTAAAAAAATGGTACCCTTGCAATCAAGTAAATGAGCAACAACGTTTCGTAAGGCGTTAAGGTTCAGCTTATCAAAAAAATGAGCCAGATGAGCTTGAGTCTGCAAAAAGAGCTCTTCTACAAGATCTTGATTTTGGGTAAAAAGCGGTTGCATACAGATCCTTATTTAATTGATAACATTTTGCAGCTTAGAGGCTTTTTGTGATATTAAAAAATAAACATCTATAATAAGAAAATAGTTCATACTATGCAACAGTTTTAAGAAGCTAAAACATCTTATCAAAATTTACTCAATAGGACGTAGGGACACAGACACAGAGAGAAATAAGCTATTTTTAGTTTTTCTCCGTGTTCTCTGCGCCCTCCACAGTAAATTAATTTTTAATATTTTTGAAAAAATTAGTAGCAACAAATTGAGACATAAGGCAATTGTAACCATAAGAGGTGTTTATGGACAAAATTGATATTGCAGTGGCCTACGGCGATGGCGTTGGCCCCGAAATTATGAACGCTACAGTGGCTATTCTTACCGCAGCTGGGGCTAATCTTGCCTTTCATGAAGTTGCAGTTGGCGAGAAGGTCTATTTAAATGGCCATAAGTCCGGAATAGAGCCAAAAAGCTGGGATCTCTTGCGCAAATGTAAAGTGTTCCTCAAGGCACCTATCACCACCCCTCAGGGTGGAGGCTACAGAAGCCTCAACGTTACCATCCGCTCCGCCTTTGGACTTTATGCAAATATCCGCCCATGTGTAGCCTATGCTCCATGTGTTGATACCAAGTATCCTGGCATGAATATCGTAATAGTTCGTGAAAATGAAGAAGACCTCTACACAGGCCTAGAGTACCGCCCTACTAAAGATAGCTATCACGCCCTAAAAATGATCACCCGCCAAGGCTGTAAAAAAATAGTTCACTACGCTTTTGAGTATGCAAAAAATAATGGCCGTAAAAAAGTTACCTGCTTTACAAAAGACAACATCCTCAAAATGACCGATGGTCTCTTCCACAAAACCTTTGAAGAATCAGCAAAAGAATACCCCGATATTGAAAATGAACACTGGATTATCGATATAGGCGCGGCAAAAATGACAGATACGCCAGAAAACTTTGACGTAATCGTTATGCCCAACCTCTACGGGGACATCCTCTCAGATATTGCTGCCCAAATTGCAGGAAGCGTGGGGCTTGCTGGATCTGCCAACATAGGCGAAAGCTTTGCTATGTTTGAGGCTATTCATGGATCTGCTCCACGAAGAGCCGGACAAAACCTTGCCAACCCATCAGGCCTTCTTTTAGCTGCTGTGATGATGCTTGTGCATATAGGCAAACCCCAATGCGCCGAAAGTATACATAACGCCTGGCTAAAAACCCTGGAAGACGGGATGCACACCTACGACATCTTTGATGAGAAAAAAAGCCAGAAAAAGGTAGGGACAAAAGAATTTGCCGATGAAGTAATAAAACGCCTCGGTCAAAAACCAAAATTGCTAGCACCAGTTCACTATGCGGCAACACCACCCGCTTCTTCTCACAAAAAAATAGAAGACGCACACTCCCATGAACAAAAAGAACTTGTTGGCGTTGATGTATTTGTCGATGAGAAAATTAGCCCCGATGAGCTGGCAAAAAAAATACAAAATATTGAGCCCTTCAAACTTCATGAAATTGCAAGCCGCGGCTCTATAGTATGGCCACACAAACACCCAGAAACGTTTGTAACAGATCTTTTGCGCCTGCGCTTTATGGCGAAATCTGATATTTCCCTAGGTGACGTAATCTATCTTTTGAAAAAACTTGAAAGTCTTCATATAGCCATTACGGGACATGAGTCGCTTTCAAATTTTGACGGGCAGGCCGGGTTTAGCCGAACAACGGTTGAATAGCATATGGGAACACAAGTTCGCTTTGACTTTGTTCGCAATGACTACTTCTTTGATGAAACCTATACGCTACAACCGCAAAAAAAATCAGCAACTAAAAGAGCCAAAACTGATGCAACCATCCGCGACCTCTTTGGCTGCCAAGCTGCACTTCACAGATCACCTAATGCTTTTAGTGTGGAGCAGACCTATAGCCTCAAAGTATTCACTAAAGAGCTATCAGAGCATATAGAAACCTCTATAGAAAAACGCTACGGCTGCCTTAGCTGGTTTATTATTGCCTTAGGAAAAAGCTATAAGTGGAGCCCGTTAGGACAGCTCAAAGAACTTCAAGTAAATTTCTATACCGCTCTTAACAAACAAAAACAAACCTTACTTAACACCCTACCTAGCCATATTCAAGAACCCACAAAAGATACCTCAAAGCTACTGGGTGATCTTTTTTTAATCGACCCAACCTCGTCGAGCGGTGTTGCAAAAGTAGATGCTCTTTACAAACTACTGCGTGAACATGGTTCGTTTACACCAAGTGAAACAATCCAACTTGCCTGGTTTATAGAAAATAGCCTATCAACTGCAGGACGCATAAAAAAAGACCCCGAAAATAGCCTTCCTCGAACAATCTACAATGACAGCGCCGCTGGAAGAGTGTTTATAAGCCAAAAAGGAAGTAAACAGCCACCTCTTGCTGCTACAAAGGTAAAAAAAGTGACAAAAGCCCTTATGGCAGACCTTCAAAGGAAAAAAGTTTCAACTATTGCACAGCTTACTACCCAGGATAAGGTAAGCGAACACGTAAGGATTGCCACAGCAAATGAATACACCATTGCACAAGAATTTAGGGGCAAAACAGGGATCTGGCCGGTGCTTCATAGCTCTGAGTACATAAAACAGCGCGGCGTGGACAGCATTTCAAAAGTTTCCTATTTTTCAAACCTAGGCACGAGCGACTTTACGGCTCTTGCTAAAGAGCTTCCTTTTGATGCATTCTTTACTTTGTCTAAAATCCTTCTAGAGGGACTAAAAACGATTCATGAACATGGCTATGTGCATGCCGACATAAAAAGCGCAAATGCCCTCATCACCCCGACCAAAGATAATGCCGGCTGGATTGACTTTGGCCTATCTGGCAAAACCTCAGATGAGCGCCTGAAAAATTTTTATAAAAATGGGTTTTATGGAACACGCAAATTCACCGCACCAGAGCTCTTTGGCGTACAGGGGTTTTGTGGCGACTACTGTAAAACTGATGTATGGGCATTTGGATTGATGCTCTATCGAGCATATTTTCAAAAAGACCCCCCGTGGTTTGCTTTTTTCCCCAAAGATAAACCCATAAAAACTGATTACACAACCAAGGGCGAATATCAAAAAGCCATTGAACAAGAAATTAGCCTACCATTAAAGCGCCTGCTACAAAAAAAGCCATTAGGACAAAAAGAGAGGTTTGAAGCAATGATCTACAAAATGCTGCTGCCAAACCCAAAAAAGCGCCCCACCGCCGAAGAGGCCTTTAAAGAACTAACTGATGTGGCAACGGATCCTGCATAATATTTATTCATGATCGTACTCACCGTGCATTTGCATTATTTGAACAATTTTATCTTTGTGTTCGATTAATTCATTCAGTTGTTGCTGATCGCTATTAGCCTCATCTCGGGGGATGCTAACAGAAATTCCACATGCAGCAGCGATTGTCTCAATCCCTTCAAGGTCAAGGTGCCGCCCCTGAAACTTCTTCACTTTTTCTTGCCACCGCTCCATAGACTGCCGAACTGTACTGTGCTGCGATTTACTTGAATTTGCCTTACTTGGATTTGCTTTAAGCTCACTATATAAAATAATAGATTGGCACTCTCTAATTGCCTCATCCATAACCTGGGTTGCAGCATCTTTTACTAAATCCATCATGCCCGGAAATGCCTTAATTCGATCATCCAATAAAAGCCGTTGCAAATTATCGATCGTTATGACCCGCAGCCTATTTTTAATCTCAGTACACTCACTCATAAGATGGGTCGCTAACAATTTAGCATCCTCTTGATTTTGCATTTGTGCAAATCCCAGGCGTATCCTAGGAGAAAGAAAAACAGTTCTTTGTTTTTTATCCTCATTTCTCAAAATCATTTCATGAAAAAGGTTCGTCCAATCTTCATCAACTAAAATTTGTCCTGCAAAATTCCATAAAATTTTTACCTCTGCTTCAGGCACTTCTTTTTCTTGCACAAGAGGAAGAGGTGCGCTGCTATCTACAGCCTCCTTGAAATTTTTCAAATCTGAAAGAAGTGCATCGGAAAACTCTCGCGCTGTCATCTCTTCAGGAACCGAAAAATCTAAAAAAGCCAAGTTACGAGTAGTATTTGCCAAGATCTCAAGAGCTACTACAATCTGCTCCTCACGCTCAAGCATTGGCGATAAAGATGCCTGCGATGAAAAAGATTCCCTAGGACTCGAAGCTCTACTTGATTTAGGCGTAAAAATTTCAGCAACGAACGATCTTGCCTTATTGAGTAAAGGGCTAGCTGGTGTAGAAGCAACCCCTGGAACTTCTGAAAGTGATCTAAATCTTCGCTTTAAATGATCTCCCGTTGCCGGTGGGGGTGAAGCAGGAAGAACCATCGAGCCTCTTTGCGGCCTAGGAGAAGTTTTTGGTATTGATACAGGATCTGACACCGTCAGCTTGCGCGCAAAACTCTGCTGGATCCACTCTAGCCTTTTTTGCTGATCAGATGAATCCTCTTCTGCAGAAGAATACCTAGGAGAGCCTGGAGAACTATTTACGTTCATATATACCTCATAAATGCTATGGCTATCATCTATTTCAACCATATTTAAGGTAAAGAGCTCTTTAACGAGCTAAACGCTCAGCGAGAAATTTCTGCCAGACATCGGGTGTCATCACCTCAACACCAACTTTTAGGCAGCAGATAGGCAAAGATATAGCAAGTGCTGCTGAAAGCTTTACCATATCTTTTTCAGTGCAGACTAAACACGTAGCACCACTTGCCTTTGCCTTTTGGGCGATCTTTTGAAGAGACTCAAGAGAGAAGGGTTCGTGATCATCTAAAAATGCACAGTGCACAACATCAAGGCCACAAGCGGCAATTGAAGCGACAAACTGATCTGGTTTTGCTATAGCACAAAAGATGCCAACCTTAGTGCCGGCTTCTAAAGCCTGTGATCTATTGGCCAAATCATAAAAGCCCGTAGGCGCATAACGTACCTTGCAGATAGGCGCTTTTGTATGGCTGCTGATAACTTCTTGGATAGAAGGGGCAATATCGATACCAGTTCGGCAAGTAACTACTATAAGATCTGCTCTTTTTAAGGATGAAACAGGCTCTCGAAGAAGTCCTCGAGGCAAAAGATGGCCATAGCCAAAAGGGTTTAAGCTATCTAGCATAACAATTTCAATATCGCGAGCAAGCCCAAGGTGCTGCATGCCATCGTCTACTACGATCATCTGAATGGCCATTTCATCAGCTTTTTTTGCACTTGCTACCTTGTTTTTTCCACAAAAGAGCCAAGCCTCGGGAACACTTTTTGCGATGAGCAAGGCCTCATCCCCTACCAACTCTACAGAGGCCTCTTTTTGAAATACATGTGATTGGGCTGCATGTTCAATTTGTGCTTTATACCCCCTCAAAAGAACGCCGACACTGTGATGCTGTAAAAGATGCTGCGCAAGAAAAATAGCAAAAGGCGTTTTACCTGTTCCACCAGCTACAATATTGCCAATAGATATAGTAAAAGCTTTAGGACGAAATGGTGTTTTGTACAATATTTTTCTGGCATAGACGCCAAGGCCAAAAAGCCAGCTTAGAGAGGTAAGAAGTCCACGCAAAAAAACAGCAACAATACCTTTTTGTCGTTTGGAGATAAGATCAAAGTAAAAACTACACCGAGGCGCCTTCATATATGGATTTCTCAGCCGGTTGAGTTTTGAAAAGCTCTCGCTCCATAAGTTCGATGATTATGTGAATCGACGTCATATGCGCCTCCTGAATTCTGTCAGAATAGCAAAAGCCGTTAATGATAAGTTCAAAGTCTGCTACACCTTTTAGCTTGCCACCATCTTTTCCTAAAAAAGAAACCGTGTGAAGCCCAAGCTTTTTTGCAGAAGCAAACGCATTAACAATATTTTGAGAGTTGCCGCTTGTTGTAAGACCTATAAAAACATCACCCTTTTTCCCAAACGCCTCTACACCGCGAGAAAATACCTGATCGAATCCAAGATCATTTCCAACACAACTAAGATGTCCAGGCTCGGAGAGCACTATTGCAGGCAAGGCTTGGCGCTTTTCACGAAAAAGCCCTGTAAGCTCTTCGGCAAAATGGCTCGCATCACAAAGGCTGCCTCCATTTCCTGCCAAAATAAGCTTATTACCATTGACAAAACAGGTAGCTAAAAGGCGCGCTACTTGCTGAATAAACAGCCTGTTAGGCCCCAGTTTTAGCTGCTGGATGGCAAGGATGGCATCATTAAGAGATGTTTCTAACTCATTACTATACATAACATTAAAGAGTACCCGACTATGGGGATATGAATCAATAAAGAAAGATGTAGATATTTTTTTTGATATTAAAAATATTTTATAATGCCGATCTCTTGAACTTTCGGGTTGTAGCAATAGGCCATTTTACGTAAAATCTTTGCATGAATTATAGCCTCCTTCCATTTATTCTTGTTTTAGCAATTTCTTTTGTCGTCGGTTTTATTTTTTCAAAAACCGCAAAAAAATCAACTGACTACTTTTTAGGCAACCGCTCGCTTGGCTGGTTTTTGCTTATGATGACCTTTATCGCAACGCAAGTTGGCGGCGGGTTTATTTTAGGAACAGCTGAAGCTGCCTATGAACATGGATTTTTTGGTATCTTTTACTCACTCGGACAGGCCCTTGGATTTTTAGCTCTTGGCCTTGGATTTGGGGCAAAGCTACAAAGCCTAAAGCTTACAACAGCCTCCGATCTTTTCGAAACCTACTACGGCAGTCGAAGCCTCAAAAAATTTGCTGCGGCTCTTTCTATTCTTGCACTTACCGGCATACTTATTGCTCAGGCTGTAGCACTTCGCAAATACATGGGCTCTATGGGCTGGAACGACGAGTGGATTTTTTTAACCTCATGGCTTGTTGTTATTTTGTACACCACTCAAGGCGGCTTTTTAGCTGTAGTCTGGACTGATTTTTTACAAGCCAGCCTTATGATAGCTATATTAATTGGGGCATTTTGGTTTGCTCTTAGCCAACCAGGCACACCACCTCTTGAGAGTGCACTAACATATGCCACAGGAGAATGGAGTGAGTTTTCTCCAAAACTTTTAGGCCTGCTTGTAATGCCCTTTCTTTTTATGTTTATCGAACAAGACATGGTGCAGCGCTGCTTTGCCGGGAAAAATCAAAAATCAGTAACTATAGGGGCTCTTGCTGCCTCTTTTATACTTTTTTCTTTGGCCATAATCCCCGTTTACTTTGGCTTTGTAAGCCGCAGCTCTGGGGTAGAAACTGTGACTACAAGTAAATTTATGGAAGCTATTTCAATCTCTACTAATAGCGTTATTTTTTCAGCAGCTGCCTGCGCGGTGTTACTTGCTGTAATCTCTACTGCATCATCGCTTCTTTCTGCCATCAGCTCAAACATTGCAAATGACTTTGGCGGAATATCAAGACCTCGCACCATTACCTTTATAACAGGCATCGTCGCCCTGTTAGCTTCCAATTTATCCTACAACATTTTTACCTGGATGATTGCCAGCTACGAACTTGCAGTAGGCAGCCTCTTTGTTCCACTTGTTGCTGCTGTTTTCTTAAAAGAGCGCTGCAAAAACTTACTGTTGGCAGCACAGCTCTCCTGCATTTTAGGCTGCATTGGCTTTGTCGAAGAAAAACTTTTTCCTCACGGGACCATCGGATTATTTATCCCCCTTATTTTGTCTTGCATTGGCTATTTGATTGGCCTCCTTATTGCAAAACGTAGAACTATTACTACAGACCTTTCTTATGAATAAAATTGATGACTATGAACTTGTTGACTCAGGTGACGGGCTAAAGCTTGAACGCTTTGGACCACACATTTTATCTCGCCCCTGCTCGCAGGCAGTATGGAAAAAGAGCCTACCTGCCAAAGTATGGGAAGAAGCAACAGCCACCTTTACCAGGATGGATGACAAACGCTGGCACTCCAAAGGGTCTGCACCTGATACCTGGTCTATCAACACCCAAGAGATTGCCTTTAAGCTCTCATGCACAGACTTTGGCCACTTAGGCATTTTCCCTGAAGTACGCCCCTTCTGGCAATGGATTCGCGAAACTATTAAGCAAGCCTCCCGCCCCATAAAGCTTTTAAATCTTTTTGCCTACTCTGGCGGCATAACACTTGCAGCTGCACAAGCTGGCGCCGAAGTATGCCACCTTGATGCTTCTAAAGGCATGGTAGCATGGGCACGAGAAAATGCAGCCTTAAATGGCCTGCAAAATGCTCCCATCCGCTGGATTGTCGAAGATGTTCAAAAATTTATCGACAGAGAAATAAGACGCGGCAAAACCTATGATGCTATTTTCTTAGACCCGCCAACTTTTGGCCGTGGAGCGCAAGGCGAGCTTTTTAAAATTGAAGAGCACATAAACCCACTACTTGACTCAGTAAAAAACCTGCTAAGCCCAAATCCACTTTTTGTGATTTTCTCCTGCCACACGCCTGGCTTTACACCAACCGTACTTAGCCACCTGCTTAGCCAAAGATTTGCAGGCACTATTGACTCAGGCGAGATGCTTCTTGAAGGGAAAAATTGCCTCAGCATTCCAAGTGGATCCTACGCAAGGTGGCTTGCATGACGTCACTACTTATTACAAGTCTTGAAAATGAACGGGTAAAAGAAGTTGTCCACCTACGCGATCGCCGTTCAAGAGATACGCTTAAATTATTTTTGATCGAAGGATATCGAGAACTTCTACGAGCTCTCGATGGCAAAGCTCCCTTAGTAAGACTGTTTATATGCCCCGAGCTTTTTTTAGGAGCCAATGAACCTGATCTTATCAACCGAGCAAAACAAGCCGGCTGTGAAATTATAGAAACTTCTGTTAAGGTTTTTCACAAGATGTCCTATCGGGATAGACCCGATGGCCTTATAGGCGTAGCCAAACAAGAACGAAAATGTTTAGCTGACCTTGATGCCATATTGGCCAAAAATAAAGCTCCCCTTCTTGTTGTTGCCGAAGCTATAGAAAAACCAGGTAACCTCGGCACCATTTTGCGATCATCTGATGCAGCAGGCGTTGCCGCCCTCATTGTTGCAAACCGCTGCACCGATATATTCAACCCAAACGTTGTTCGTGCAAGCTGCGGCACACTGTTTACTGTGCCAGTAGTGGAAGCGACAACACAAGAAGTTATAGATTGGCTCAAAGCGCACGACATCCAAATTCTTGCAGCCATGCCGCAAGCATCAAAGCTCTACACTGATGTTGATATGACAAAAGGTGTTGCCGTTGCCCTTGGCACAGAGCAGCTAGGCCTTAGCGACCAGCTAAAAAATGAAGCTGACATCCAGGTGCGAATACCAATGCTTGGCACAGCTGATTCGCTAAATGTTGCCATGGCGACAACGCTTATCCTCTACGAAGCTGTGAGACAACGAAGTGGTTGAAGTACTCTACGAGGACAACCACCTACTTGCCCTCAACAAGCCAGCTGGACTTGCCACGCAAGGATCTGAGCACAACAAGCAAAGTCTTGAAGATGAAGCAAAAGCCTACATAAAAAAAGCACAAAATAAACCAGGCAACGTCTACTTACACCCCATCCACCGCCTCGACAAGCCAACCTCTGGTGTTGTGCTGTTTGCCAAAACCTCTAAGGCTTTAAGCCGCCTTCAAGAGATGATGCGCGAGCTAAAAATAAAAAAAACATACATCGCTATCTGTGAAGGCACTGTATTGCCACAAGAAGGAACCCTCAAGCACAATCTTGCCCACGATGAGCATAAAGCCTCAGTTACAAAAGATGGCAAACCATCAATACTTCACTATAAAGTTACTAAAACCCACAACAGCAACTCCCTAATTACCGTAGAACTTGTAACAGGCCGCTACCACCAAATACGCGTACAATTCCAAGCTATAGGGCACCCAGTACTTGGCGACAAAAAGTATGGAAGCTCGCAATCATTTTATAAAGATGGTATTGCCCTGCACCATAAAACCCTTAGCTTTTCTCATCCTGTAACACACATTCTTCTTGAAATTTCAGCTCCACTGCCACCCTATTACAGCACAACTTGAGACAAGCCTAAAGCCTTGCCAGCGGAGCTCTTGCAGGCGCTTTTTAGTAAAGAATACAAAAAACAAACCGCTTGTTATTATTTTTCTTTTGCCCCTACTGATTGAACTACACCAGTAAATCCACAATCAAAAAGATATAGCTTTTTGATTTATAATTAAGCACCAATCTTATAATATATCAGCAAATAAAATAGGGCACTATGTCTTGGCCGTCTTCCTCAGTATCTCCTTTTCGAGATCCACTACCCCTGGTAAGTGAAAAACCAAATAAATCACCTCTATCACCCACAGCAGCAGTAACGAATAAAAAAATTTCTAAGCTTTCTAAGCGCTTACCAGTAAAGACTTTACCTCCATCAATCCCGCATCCCTATACAAATAAAACTTCATCCTGGGACAGGCCTTATGACAAGCCTATAGAAACTGAACCCCTTATGCCGCCAACACCGGCAAAAAAAGCAGCCGCAAGAAAATTTTCAACAGGGATGACCGATTCTAAATTTGAAAAGATATATAAATCTCTAGAAAGTGGAAGCTTTTCACGAGATTCCTTAGCACTCACAACATCCCTGCTGGGAGTGGGAAGTTACTGCAGAGTGTATCGTATTGATGAACTGCCTAACCTTGTAATAAAAGCCCATCACGGCAACACGGGCTATAAATTTTCTACTCAATCACTGAACGCTCTGCTGAATCATGCTCTTACTAACTACCGCAATATTGTTGCCCGCGACCTACCTGTAGCAAAATTACTTAACGAAAAAACAGCTCTTGAAGAGGGATTTTTCCTCCAACTAAAAATCCCTTATGAAATAGACATTTTTAATCTTAAGCACATAGAACAAGTTGCTCTTTTTTTTACATCCTCGGTTGTGGATGATATCATGATGGATCTCCAGCCCCAAAACCTTCGAGTTACAGAAGAAGGGACTGTTGTATTAATCGATTTTGTTGAGGAAGAAGAAGCCGTTAGCCTATTAATCACAAAAGCCTGCAGAGAATGGATTTGCCTCTGTCAAGATAAAGGATTGGCAAAAAAGGAGGGTAAAAAATTGTTACTTCAGCTAACCTCCGGCTTTTTAAACTCAAGTCCAAAGTACACTACCCTATGGCTTAAAGACCTTTTAGATACATAAGCCAACCATAGTTTTAAAGTTTCCAAAATCCACAATAGCAACTTCAGCCAGTAAAGTGACACTTGATAGCAGCCTAATATACTCCCCCTACAATCCAAACACTCATTGACAATAACTATTTAGACAGGCAGAAAAAACAAAACCCAAACAATAGGTTATGTATGTTTCATCCAGCTATATCCCCAATCGTTGCCCTCATTGCAGGGATTGTCATTTTACTTTATCCGAGTACATTAAATTTGGTAGTAGCTATCTACTTGATTATCGTTGGCATTACAGGTCTTGCCGGCACTTTCTAATGAAGAATGCAAAAATTAACCGCAGAGAACACAGAGTTCGCAGAGGTAAAAATATTTTCTCCTTCTCTCGTTCTCTGCGCCTCTGCGGTCAGATGTTTTTGTATTTTTTATTGTACAATTTGAGATCTACTTCAACTTTTTACTGATCAAGTCTGACTGTAAAACATTTTTAACAGCTCTTGATCTATAAAAAGCTCATCTGCGAACGCATCTTCCTGGGCTCTTTTGTTATAGTTATTTTTGGCTCTAAAATGAAAAGCTGTTTTAGGGATGTTCCCTTTTTGTTGCAGCCACAGCTCTTTGGTTGGAAAGTCCATACGCGGAGCAGGTAAAGAATTGATATGATTATTCTGAAAAAAGTACCCAAAGAGCACATCATCTGGCAGTTCGGTGCTATGTTGTAAAAAGTCTTGTTTGTGCTGCACGAGCATCTCGGCCAAATCCGAAGAAAGTAAAATGCCGGCACCCGATATAAAATTAATTACCCCAAATTCTGGTAACCACCCCTTTGGGATATGCTGCTGATATCCACAGTAACACTTCTGCCGTGGTAAACTACCGACAAATTCCAGCAATCTTGGAAAAACATAAAATGAAGAAAGATTTGTCCTTAAGACATAATCAAACTCCTTCATTCTTGGCATTAATGCCTCTAATGACAGCACTGTTTTATTCGTTATACCAGGCTGGTAGTTTTCTTCTGTTTTAACATACAAATCGTCTCCCCTAAATTCATAAGAAGTAGGTAAATCAGGGTTACCTCTAATAAAATAGACTTCAAAGTGGTCTGGATCCTTATGCATGTAAGACTTCCAGATTTTTTGTAGCTCAAGATATGCCGGCACGCCATCGGAGGCTATAATCAGCACCAACACTTTTACATCTTTAGCTGTTGGCACCTCTTTCGTTGTTGCCTGCAGGCTATTTGAAAGAATAGCAATAAGAACAAAGAGCAGCGTGGTGTATCTTTTCACAAAAACCTCGAGAAGAAAATTTTAAACAAATTACCTTCTCATGTTTTTGGTTTTTTTTACAATTACTTACACGTCGCTACTCTATACGCTCATAGAGCATGACAGCAGCGCCTACGTTGGGAATTTCTGGTCCATCAGGACGAACCGCATTGTCATTACAATCATACCAGCAACCTTCGCGAAGGCTTTTTGCCGTCCAGTGAATCCTAGCATGATTTTCTAAAATGGCAATAAGCCGATACTGCGCACCATTTTCTGGAGGCGCATCAAATGCCTTCGATATATCCAGCAGCTCATCTCGTTTTTGTACTGCATAGGGTGTAAATTGACCATCCATCCTCTCACCGGTTGAACGACCCACCTTAAAAGCAAGCAGTGGCGGTGGATCTCCTTGTATTCTATAGCAGATATTTGCATCGTTAACAAGAACCTCGGTACCGCTAGCTGTCTCGGTTTTCCAACCCAGTTTTCTTTCTTTTGAGGCTAAACGGCACTGCTGGTCAAACACCTCCTGCAATGAGGGTTCTTTTTTTTGTCCACTCGTCTTAATTTCAGGCCATAAAAGCTGAGGCGCGGAGACATCTCTTGCAATGTTTTCTTCAATAAATTCGTCACCCACCATTCCCCCTTCAGCGCTTCGCCTCGTAACAAAGGTATACTCAAGACCCAAGGGTTGGGCCAGCACCATGAGAATTAAATCAGCGTCGGCCATAGCTGTAAGCCGCTCTAGACCAAGAGGCTCAAGACGATCTTCATAGATCTCTCGTCTAAGCTGTGCCGCAAGATTTCCAATCGCATTAGAGGTTGTCTTTTTAGGATCGTTTTCGTAGGCTTCATAGCTTGCAAGAAACTTTCTTAGAGTGTTCATATATCGGAGGTCTTTTCCTGGATACTCCCTAATTCGACTACGTATCAAAGATGAAGAGAAAAGTCCCTGTAACGCACTATTCATATAGCAGCTATTGCCTGCGTTTTTAATTCCTGCAACAGCTACAGGAACTCCACTAGGTTTCTCATTTTTTAGCTCCTTTTTAAATGCTTTAACTTCTCTTTGCATCGTGCTAAAAAACCCTTGAAGCTCTTTAATAGAACTGGCCACAGATGGATCCTTCCCCAGCGATTTCACCTCTTTCTGTTTTCGCTCTATCATCTCTAAAATCCCATCAGCCTCTTCAAGAAGATACGTCTTCACGTTCACATCTAGAGCCCCACCTTGCGCGACACTTTTTAGGTTTGAAAACCACCCATCCATAAAAGGAAAGGTTTTATCTGTTATATCATAGTATTTCTCTTCAAAGATTGCTTTTTGTGTCTCTGGACTCGGAGGATTTAAGATTGATGAACCAACCACATTCGTCGTATCCGCAGTAAGACTATTAATTTCTCGATTTATTTTTTTAGCACTAAGAAAGGTGTTTTTTTGATTAAAAACTACTGAATATAAAAACGTAAAAAATGAGCGAAAGGAAACAAATATGGATTTAATCACAACAGCATCATCTTTTTTTACAGCATAAAATCGACCATTGAGCTGCACCCTTTCAGATAAAAAAGCATCCTTAACTGGTGGATTCGTCTTATCATATG
This sequence comes from Chlamydiales bacterium, assembly GCA_041737255.1. Taxonomy (GTDB): domain Bacteria; phylum Chlamydiota; class Chlamydiia; order Chlamydiales; family FEN-1388; genus SZAS-7. Next base: position 30,495 of record JBGSSB010000168.1, read on the forward strand.
TTTTAAGAATGTCATCTGAAGGATTGAGACTCGCCATATTGATTCCTTGTAATTCATCTAATTATGTCTATATAACCCCAGAAACAATAGAGTCAATTTATTAATTTATCAAAACCCCTTCACAACACGGGCGTCCTCGTTGTTTTTTAATTGAACTTGCTCTACACTGTTAATTTAAAAAGCTCTCAACCATTTGAGTGATAACTTACTTTTCCAGAGATATGATCGAAAGTTGTGTTTGAAATAAAAAGAGTGCACCCTCAGTAAAGTTTTCGACAAAAAACAAATAACAGAGGGTAACTCATGAAAGAGTATGTCAATTTCACAGATAAAGATCATGTACAAACTTTCGAAAA
>JBGSSB010000169.1:0-1739 GCA_041737255.1 Chlamydiales bacterium
GTTCCTTGCGGATAGAAGTTAGCTTCTTGATGACCTAAAATTCTAAACTTATCTATATCCGCTTCCGGCGTCACTTTTGAGGCCTTGACTTTCTCTTTACCTTCGAAAAAAGCTCTCCAAGAAGAGTCTAATTGGCCTGGATTTGAGACAAAGAGCTGCGCATACTGCTCGAGCAGTTGCAGGTTTTCGGCATTCATGTCTTCAAAAACAGGGGGCATAAAGCTTAAATTAACAATTTATCGGTTTCCTGATTGATAGGCCATCTCGACATTATTTTCCAGCAATATCAAGAGATTTTTTACAAAGAGTGCCTCGATTAAAAAATTTCAACCGCTAATTGTCAATATTGGTAAATTATTTATTAATATTAACCAGCTTTCATTTCCGAAAAAGTTTGATAAAATATTTTATTTGCAGTAAGAGACAACAAAGCAATAACTTCGCTAAAAAGGAATCGTAAAGGATGAAAATAGCATTTTTTGACACAAAACGACACGACAAGCTTTCTTTTGATTCCTTCAATAGCTCATACGGGTTCTCTATCACCTACATTGAATCTCATCTAAGCCCTGAAACAGTAAGCCTCGCAAAGGGACATGACGCTGTTTGTGTCTTTGTAAATGATAAGATCACAAAAGCAGTACTTGAAGAATTACAGCAAAATGGCATAAAACTCGTTGCCCTTAGATGTTCCGGCTATAGCAACGTGGACATAGAAGAGGCCCGATCAAAATCTATTGCTGTAGTTAGAGTCCCCTCCTATTCGCCTCATGCTGTTGCGGAACATACTCTAGGCCTAATGATGTGCCTAAACAGAAAGATTCATCATGCCTACAACCGGACAAAGGAAAATAATTTCAGCATTGAAGGGCTTTTAGGCTTTGATATGCACGCTAAAACAGCAGGTGTTATTGGCTGCGGACAAATTGGATCGGTGATGTGCAAAATACTACAGGGTTTTGGAATGAAGGTACTTGGATACGACCTTCAAAATGGCTGTGTTGAAAGATCAGGAGCGATTTATGCCGATTTACCTACCATCTATAAACAAAGTGATATAATCACCCTTCATTGTCCTTTAACTCCCCAAACGCAGCACATCATCAACAAAGAGTCTATAGCCCTCATGAAAAATGGTGTGATGCTCATTAATACCGGACGAGGTGGTCTTGTAGACACGACAGCCCTCATTGCTGGATTGAAATCTAAAAAAATTGGGTTAGCAGGACTTGATGTTTACGAAGAAGAAAGTGATTATTTTTACAAAGACCTCTCTCTTACAGTCATTCCAGATGACATCCTCGAAAGACTTCTCACCTTTCCAAACGTCTTGATCACATCGCATCAGGCTTTTTTCACAAAAGAAGCGATCAATAACATCGCAAAGACAACGCTTGATAACATCAAGCAGTTCGTCGACAAAAAACCTTTGGTTAACCTAATCTGAGTTTTTTTTATAAAAAACCTCCATACACCCAGCCAAAAATCTTGACGTACTCATTTGGGCAACATCTACAAAAAATAAAAATACACTTATGTAAACATGGGTCTTGCAAAATAAATCCTAATATGGGAACAGATGGCGACAATGATGCAGCCATATTTTTTGGCTCGCAGTAAAAAAACAAACATGTCATAGTTTTGGCGATTTTTATTTACGGGTGGAAGCAATGAAACAAATCAAGAGCGAACGTCTACGAAAACTTGAATCTGAACTAAACGATTTACAGCAATGGCTC
>JBGSSB010000005.1:0-6679 GCA_041737255.1 Chlamydiales bacterium
TATCTGTTTTCATCCCAACTCCATTAAAGTAGGATAATTTATCATTTATGTTATAAAATGTACAGTATTTTGGAAGACTTTTGGTCAACTATTTAAATAAATTATAAAATGGAAATTTCCAAATAGTTGACAGCCCAGGTCAGACCCGTCAATCCGTTAATCTAAAAATCGGGGTCAGACCCGTCAATCCGTTAATCTAAAGGACTAGGATCCCAATAAAGCGAAATAAAATCATGTGCTGGGAAGGTGTTTTGGGGGCTTTTTTCTCGGTGTTGTTGGTAAAATATTTATGAGTGTTTTGTCTTGTGTAAAATAAATGGTGTGTGTAGATATGTAGTGTTTTTGAATGAATACATTTCGTCTAACACTCTAAAAGTATAAAGGGGTTTTTTATGCATAGTCAGCAGTTGGTAACAAAAGGGCAGGTTGATAAAAATATCGCCACTCTCTTTTTTCTTTAGTAGCAGTTCTTGTGACGAGTTTTGCACCTGTTCAGGCGGCAAATTCGTCCTCAAGTGCCTCCTTAAAGGTGTCTTCGCCTCAACTTATAAATCTTAAACTTCATCAAAATCGCCTGGCTTTACATCGCGAAAGAATGATCGCTGCGGGCAGCGCCGACTCTCTTTCAGAGGAGCTCCTAGCTGTACATAATGGCCTGCAAAGTGGCAAGTACATGTATGATATTGACACAGCCCGTAAAGTGTTTCAAGAGGTGTATGCTGACATGATGCCTTCAGCATCTGCGCCTTTAACTAAGCGTCTACAGTCGCTCCCGCAGCTTACTGAAACAGAAATACAATCAAACACACAACAATAATTCACTCATTTTAGGAGTTCTCACATGAGAGCAAAAACATTCATTTTTAGCCTTATGGCCATCTTAGCGCTATGCATTGGTCAGCATCCGTCCTTGTTAGCTGCAAAAAAAGCTGTAAAAAAAGAAAAGCAGCACAGACACTCGTCCTCATCGTCATCTTCATCCAAAAAACATCACAAAAAGAAAAAATGTTGCAAACAGGTCCTTGAACTTGCACAGCACATCGACCAAACAACTATCCAGGATCTGATTGTAGACCAGTCAACACTTGGTCTTGTAAATCAAATTAACCAAACCACTCGGGCGGATTTGGCCGTCGATGAAGAAATTCTTGACATCGTTACAGCCATCAAGGACTGCTCCTGCAAATGCCAGCTTATACTTCCTCGTGACTTTGAGGACATAAATGGCAACCTCACCCAAACTTACGTAATCACCGAGCCAGGATCTTACTGCTTTGGTGCAGATGTTAATTTTGCGCCGGAGGATGACTTTGTCCCCGCTATCCAAATTTTATCAGATAATGTAAATATCGATTTAGGAGGCTTTAGGCTTAATCAAGCTTCTAGCTCGCTGAGTTTAGGTATATTGATTGGTCTGGAGTTATTCAACATTAATCCTGACTTTGTGCTCAAAAATATTAGCATTTCAAATGGTAGCATCACCAACTTCAAAGCAATTGGGATTGGCTGCTGGAACGGAACATTTGATGTAAATCCTAACGCTGGCGCTTCATATAAATCATTAGAGTTTAAAAATCTAAATGTGCTTGATTGTGGATCGAATCCAAATCCAGTTATAGGGGCGGGGATTGTCCTGGGAACAGGTATTTCGCCTAATTCGCTTAGTGATGAATATTTTCCGATTGCTTTTGATGGGGTACGAGTTGAAAATTGTAGTGTGAATCGCTGTTTAGGTAGCATCGCACTAGGTATTGTAAACGGCAATGATATTATTATTAGTGATACTCAAGTGAATGAATGTACGAATACTGTATTTATCGGGTTTTCTACCACTGCATACTATGTTTTTGGCAGTAATATACAGATGTATCGTTGCCAAGGCAATGGTACTAAGGCCCTTGACCCAAATGATCCTGCTCAGGTTGGTTCATTTTTCTCAAGATGCATCAATGTCTATCTTAAAGACTGTCAATTCAATGATACGTATGGTGAATCGAATTCTATTGTGAACTTTAATCCATCGAATAGTTTAAATTTCGTGGCAGAAGATTGTCAGTTCAATAATAGCAGAGGTGGATTAAAAGCTCAGCTAATCACTGGCATACATATGTCCGATTTCCCATTCCAAAACCTCACTGCCGATTGCATGAAGTTCATCAATTGCCAATTTAATGGGACATCAGTTAATGCATCAAACGCACTATTTCCGACTGTTGGGGGATTTCGTGCCATTACAGAAAGAAATGTCATTTTTGAAAACTGCGAAGCATGTAGTACCAGTAACTTTACCGGAGGAGATACCCTCGGATTTGGCTTGTTCACAAGCGCCAGTGATCCAATTCCGTTTTATGCTAACAACCTGCAAATTAGCTTTTTAGGCTGTACTGTGAGTGACATTGTGGGGTCAGCCTTTACAGTAGGATTTGATGTTGGGCCCACTTCCGACAACCGGATAGGACAACAACCGCGACAGTCAAATTATATTTTTGATAATTGTATCGTTGAGCGTATTCGTGCACTTGATCCCACAGGTACAGCAATTGGCATTGAGGGAATTGTGTTTACAGATAGCAGATCGCCAACAGTTGAATTTGCCAATGTATTCATTAGAAACTGCCTAATCTCCGATGTGCATGGCAATCCGGCAACAGTAGCAATATCGCGAAATGCGGGTATTACTCTTAGTTCCGTAAAGCGACCGGTGCTTGAAGGAAATAGCATCACTGATTGCGATAGGGGTATTTTGTTCCTTGGCAATGGATCGATAACACCGTCAACTCGCTTCCAGCTAGCCAGTACGTTGGCAAATGCAACTGCCTTGCCACCAGTGTTTGTTGATCTTATAGGTAATACTACTTATACAACTGGCACTGCTTTGCAAACTGCCTTTGGCTTTGTATCAGCTGGAACGACGATCATCGGTAGCGGGACAACCTTTACCCCTGCAATGGAGGGAGGGACAATACAGTTTGGGTCTGTAGCTGGAACTGGGTCGCAAGCGATGGATATTGTAACGGCAACTACGCCCGTATTCACCAGTAGCATGCTTGGTGATACCATCACTTTTCCAAATAGTGCCTATAGCGCTTACATCGTGAACTTCCTTTCACCAACGCGAGTGCAGGTAGATAGGTCTCTTCCTTCAGTATTAGCATCGCAGCCATTTACGGTGAACATAGGCATTACACCTATTACTGCTTTTATAGATCCAACCCACCTAGAGGTAGCGAGGACTAATTTTATCGTTCCATCGCAGCCTTATACGATAACCTATGGATTTCCTACAGGCACGCAGACGTTTAATAATATTACGCAAGGTAATATGATAACGCTTGTAGCTTCTAACTTGACAGTGAGTTTTAGTGGGGACAGAATTGCCTCTCCAACTAGTATGAACACCTTAGGCTGGAAAGCAGGTGATCAGATCACCTACACAGCACCTTCTCTAAGCGAAACTATACCTGGCCTTGTTTCAGGGCAAACCTACTTTCTGGTTAATTCTACCCCAGGATTTTGCGATGATGGCGTTGTGCAAAACAACACAGTATCAAAATGTTTGGCAGGAGGGTACGTAGAAGCTAGGCTTAATGTGTTTGGTGCGTTGGTTACAAACATTGTCTCTCCCACCGGTGTGGCATTGAATACAGTCACAACGCTTACTGTTGCAACTACAGCAGTCGGGCAGCAATTTCCTAATTCAGGTACGCTTTGGGTAGAAACATCAGCAGGCTTTCAAATCCTAAACTATACTGGAAAAACAGCAACTACTTTTACTGGCTGTTCATCAATAGGTACAGGCATAATATCAGCAGGTGGACTTGTAACAGTACCTGGCGCGCTAGGTGCAGGCACCACAACTGCCTGGATCAACAATGTTGCAGTAAATAATGGCACGCCATCTACGGATGCCACCAACTACAGCATCGCCTGGATACCAGGACCAAGCCCAGTAGAAGGGGGATTTGTAGGTGGGCCGTTTCCGGCTGGCAGCAAGTACTTTAACTTGTCGCTTAAGCCATAATTGGCTAATAGCAACAGGCTAGTTGAAGCTAAAAAAGGCCTCATCGCAAGATGAGGCCTTTTTTTTGAGGGTTTAAGTGAATGGTATTAGGCCCGTTTGTTTAACTTGCCATTCTCACTGCGTCGGTGGTTAATTATGTAACAAGACAGATCTCTGGCTAAAATAGTACATCTCGTGTATCTATCACCCTATATAGGTGTGGTATTTCTATGGCCATTGTACATGATATCCTAAGGGTGGTTTTTGTTTTGCTTGTTTCTACAGCATGCGTTCGCGTGCCAGAGGCGGACGACAAAGAAGTCGCATCTATAGTTCATCAACGTATTTCTAAAGAAATCCACTGGCAAAAAGAGGATGAAGGCTCTTTTACTATAGAGCGTTTGTTAAGTCATCAGTTGCAGCTTGACGAAGCTATGCAGATAGCACTTTTAAACAACCCACGCATACAGGCGAGCTTTGAAGAGCTTGGCATTGCTCAGGCAGATCTTATCCAGGCGGGGCTTTTTCGAAATCCAATGCTTGCCGGTTTTGTACGGTTTCCTGTTACAAATGGTTCTGCAATTAACACCGAATTTTCCGCGACTCAAGGATTCTTAGAGCTTTATTTAATGCCTCTTCGTAAAAAAGTTGCAGCGCGTGAGTTTGAACGGGTTCAGTTAGATATAGCGCATGGAGTGCTCGAGGTTGCATTTGACGTGGAGGAGACTTTTTATGCCCTTCAGGGCGAGCTGCAAAAGCTTGAGCTGCTACAACAGATTGTGGAGATACGGTCTTTAAATCAGACAATTGCAAAACGACAGTATCAAGCCGGCAACAGCAATGAATTAGAGTGGCAAAACCACATAAGAGGCCACTTAGAGGCAAAGCTAGCCATAGCAGACAGTGAAAGTAAAATAGCGCAGTACAGACAGAAAATGAATCTACTCCTTGGGCTGCCTCGCACGCTAATTGGCTGGAATATTGAAAATCGCCTGCCCGAGTTTTCTGAGATTGCACTTGCCGAGGACCTACTTGAAAAGCGAGCTCTTAATCAGAGGTTTGACTTAGCGGCTTATCGTCTTCAGGTAAAGAGGCTATTTGAGATGGGCGCTACAAAAGAATGGTGGGCCTACACCGATCCTTCGGTAGGCGTTTCGTACGAAAAAGATAGTGATGGCACCAAAGTGCTAGGGCCTACTTTTGCATTTGCACTACCATTTTTTGACCATGGGCAAGCAGACCGTGCACGCCTATTGTCTTGTCTAAAGCAGAGCCGGCATGAGCTTGTAGCAAAAGAACTTGCTGTTTTAACAGAGGTGCAACTGGCTTGCGAAATGTTTAACTTAAACCAAGCACGGGTTGACTTTTTACAAAGAGAGCTTTTGCCATTACATGAAAGCATAACTGCCTCAGCACAAGATTTTTATAATGCGATGGGCCTTGGGGTTTACTCTTTGCTGCAAAAGAAAGAGCAGCAGCTGCAGCGACAAATTGACTATGTAGTAGCCCTTCAAGAGTTTTGGCACGCAAAGGTTACACTCAATCGAGCAGTAGGTGGGGGTGCGCTATGAAGACGGTATTTGTTTGGGTAGTTTTTTTATGTTTTATGTTTAGTCGTGTGTTAGATGCCTATACGCCTGTTGTAACGCCAAATGGTAGCACTCTTAGCTGGACGATGGATGGTGATGTGAAAGTATTTCACCTGACAGCAGAAAAAGTCACGCGCGAGTTTGCCCCGGGTTTTGTTGTAAACTGCTGGGGATATAATGGGCAAACGCCAGGGCCTACAATAGAAGCACAAGAGGGTGATAGCGTACGCATTTTTGTAACCAATAAACTTCCTGAGCCCACAACAGTACACTGGCATGGAATCTTGTTGCCGAGTGGTATGGATGGCGTCAGTGGGCTTAGCCAAAAGCCTATACTTCCAGGAGAGACTTGCAAGTATGAGTTTACCCTAAGGCAGAGCGGTACACACATGTATCACTCACATTTTGATGAGATGACGCAAACAGCTTTAGGCATGATGGGCTTTTTTGTTATACACCCTAAGGAGCCGACAGAAGAAGAAAAAGTAGATCGCGACTTTTGCATTATGCTTCATGAGTGGTTTATTCCACTTGGTGCTAAAACGCCCGATCCTATGGTGATGCTCGATTTTAATTACTTTACCTTTAACAGCACTGTTTGGCCAGCTACAGAGCCTCTTGTTGTAAAAAAAGGGCAAAAAGTTCGCATACGTCTTGCAAATCTTAGCATGGATAGTCATCCCATACATCTGCATGGATATGAATTTACAGTGACAGCACAAGGTGCGCGTCGCATGAGACCCTCGGCTCAGTTTGAAGGGGTGACGATAAATGTTCCTGTTGGCGACACGCGAGAAATAGAGTTTACGGCTGATGTTTTGGGGGATTGGGCATTTCATTGCCATAAATCACATCATATGATGAACGGAATGGATCATACAATTCCAAATCTCATTGGCGTAGACATAAGTGACCTTAATGAAAAAATCGAAAAGTTTTTGCCTGGGTACATGGCTATGGGTCAAAATGGTATGGGGCAAATGCTAGAAATGAATGACATGCCAAGACCAAATAATGTCCTTCCATTTGGTTCACAGGGCCCATTTGGCAAAATTGGAATGGGTGGTATGTTTACGGTTGTAAAAGTTCG